>VBKQ01000205.1 GCA_005879505.1 Deltaproteobacteria bacterium | reverse complement strand
CTCAACGGCAAGGTCGTTGATTGGATGGAGAAGGTCACCGACGAGCAGTACGCCGGTGTTGCGACGCCATCCCGATGAACAGGGACTTTCCCGCCAGGATCAACGCGAGAACGGATTCTCGATCACCACGCCGTCGTAGCTCTGTGCCGTGCCTCATGTCCTCGCTGAAGACGATGCTGCACCCGGCGGCACGAGCCGACCGCACGATCAGGGCGTCCCAGAAGGACAACCTGTGCAACCGATGGAGATCGATCGCGGCATCCTTGTTCCAGACTGCCAGGGAATGGCATCGGAACGATCCGCCAATGGGCCGGTTCTCCTCGAAGATCCACTACTCCCCGCAACCGTTGTGAACGGGCGGCGTCGCCATGAAAGGCGACGGCCATGAAAAAGCCCGGATCCACCAAGTGCGCGGAATCCGGGCGATTTGGAGCGAAACACCGGCTTCGAACCGGCGACCTTCGCCTTGGCAAGGCGAACAGACCGGGTCACCAACGGAATCAGCTCTTCACCAACGGTCCCCAACCAGTGGTGATCATTCAGAGCAACCAGCGGCACCGGACGCGCCGGTTCACCAACCGTCCACGGCCGTCCACAGCGGTTTTGTTCCACAGGTGTTCCAAGATGGCGCGAGGCCACTAGACGTGGCCCAGGTCGCGGTCCTTCTGGGTTGGACGAAGGACGTCGTCCGTGCCTCCTGTGAGCGAGGAGATCTCGCGCACACCAGGGACCATCTGAACGCCTACCGCATCCCTTGTGTCCAGCGACACTACTTTCTGACCCGTCTGGTATCGCCGGCATCGTGGGACACGACCGCCAGCTGCTGGGCGTTGGGATCGACTCAGGGGTGCCCCATGAGAAGCCCCTTGTGGCATGCTCTGCTCGTCGGTCGCGAACCGGCGCGGACGAGGGCCATGACTGCGAAAGTGAACGACCGGGAAGCTATATACGTCTGGACCTACGTGGAAGGCATAAGTCGTACGCTGGTTGGCACCTCAATGCCGATCGCGTCGCGTGCGCGCGCCTCTCAGACGTGCTTCGGCGCGCGGCGCGGCAGAGACCGCTCCGGACTGGACCTCGGCCTGGCCATCAGCCGCAAGGCCGTGAAGGCCATCGGCGGCGACATCCATACCCGCAACCTCCCCGGCAAGGGCTGCATCTTCGCCATCGAGCTTCCGATCGCGACGCTCTAGTCAGGGGCGCCCGTGACTTCTTCTGCCGCACGTCGATTGACGCTCCCCGACGAGCCGATCGGCGGCGACCGACGCCCCCGGGTCTTCAAGGCTGGACGTGATCGATTGCGCGTAGCGGCCCTCTTCCTCTACGCGTTCGTCGCTCTCCCGGCTCTCGCCGCCGAGCAGAACCCGGAGCGCACCTCCGAGCCCCCTCCCGACGCTCCCACCATCAGCGCCGACGTGGCTCCTGGCTGGCACTTCGTCGGCCTGCCGCTCGTCTCTTACGGGAGCGACGTCGGCCTCACCTTGGGCGGCGCGCTCTTCTTCTACCGCGACGTCGCCCACCACCCGGGCTTGCAGCAATCGTCCACCCTCTCCCTCTCATGGGCGTCCCGAGGGCCACGCAACCTCGACCTGGGCTGGGGGACCCCGCGCCTCCTCGGGCCTATCGAGGGGCGCATCCACCTGCACCTCTCGGACGACCCGCGGATGCCATACTGGGGTGAGGGCGCGCAGCTCGGCGGCCTCTCGGTGCCCGCCGGCTACGGGACGCCGCCCCCAGAGTACCGCTACCACGACCGCCGGGCGTTCTTCGCGGCCATCCTGCGCGGGCCGATCCTCGGGTCGCTCGGTTGGCACGTCCGCGGCCGGTACCTCAACGTCGGCGTACCCGAGTCGAGCGCCCTCCTCATCACATCATCGCCTCCGGGCTACCGTGGAGGCAGGGTGCTGCTCGCGGAGGCCGGCCTCCTCTACGACCGCCGCGACCGGCCGATGGCGACGCGCGAGGGCCTCTTCCTGTCCGCCTCGGGATTCGCGGCACCGTTCGTCTCCGGCGTCTCCGACTTCGCCTTCCACGGCTACAACGGCACCGCGCGCTTCTACGTGCCGCTCTGGCCCGGGGCCGCCCTCGCCTTCCGCGGCCTCTACGACCACAAGCTCGCGGGGTTGCCGTGGGGTAATAAGAGCGACCATGACGCCGTCCCGTTCTTCGAGCGCATGCTCTATGAAGGTTACACCTACGACGAGGGCCTCGGCAGCGCCTCCACCATCCGCGGGATCGCGCGCTACCGTGTCGCCGGAGAGCGGAAGCTGCTCGGCAACGCCCAGCTCCGCGTGAACCTCCTAACCCTCCACCTCGCCGGGAAGGACCAGGAGATCGGCGTCACGGGGGGCGTCGACGCCGGCCGCGCCTGGCAGCCCGGCTACGAGCACGTGGACGGCGCCGGCGTGGCGGCGGGCCTGCGCCTCATCTGGGATCGCGCCGTCCTCCTGCGCGTCGAGATGGCGCGCGCTCGGGGCGGCGATCAGGCGCTCTACGTGGCCTTCGGCGAGCAGTTCTGATCGGCTGCCGGCGGACCTGTCGTTGGCCAAAATATTGGTCGCCACGCTGGACGTAGGTCGCCGGTCAAGCGAGCCTGCGTAGCAATGTCCCTCGTACTCGCTCTGCTGGGCGCTCTGCGCGCTGCGCTGAAGGCCCGCAGCACCGAGCGCAAGAAGCATCATTAACAGAATCAAGCTAATAACCCGTGTACCAGCCGCTGAACATAACTCGGCCGAGTATGAGGACGGTCGAAACCGTTTGACCATCCTGGCGGGGACCATCGCGAAACGTTAGCAACGGGTCCCGATGCGGGCACCGCAACTTTTGTAGGGTTACTTCAGACGCCGCACGAACTCGCGGCGGCGCGAGTAGTAGATGGCCTGGTCGTCGACGAAGACCGATGGCCACCCCGAATGATCGTCGGTCTCGATGGCTGCGAAGCCGCTGCCGTCGGCGTTGGCGCGGAAGATGCCATACGGCGTGGCACCTTCCTCCCACGCCCAGTAGACGACGGAAGAATTGACGTCCATCGCCCCGTAGTACAGGCAGTCTCCCCCGCCGTTGCCGGTCAGGATCGCCCGTGCGCTGAAGTCGGACTTGCTCAGGACATGTACGAAGCCGTCGTTCGAGTCGCACGGCGCAGTCCAGGAGCGGAAGTAGATGTTCTGCGGATCGACGCGGATCGTCCGGATGTAACACCCTGCGCATGAGAACACCTTCTCTACGGGACCGCCGTCCCGCGGGACGCGCCGGAGCACGCCTGAGTCCGACTCGCTGTAGTAGTAGACGTGCGTCGCGTCGACAGCGATGGCGCCTCCCGGCTGCTGATCCTTGGCGAGCTGGCTGCCAACTCCGTCGCGCAAGCGGAAGATGCTGCCGTCGGGTGAGTCGTTCGCTGCCCAATAGACGGCGCCTCTCTCGTCGATCACGAGCGGTCCGACCGATGTGGCGGTGAAGACGTGAGAGGCCTGTCCGCCAGTCGTGGGCGAGGAGAGGATGTCGCTCCCGTTGCTCCAGTAGATGAAGGCCTCGTCGGCCACCATCGTGCTAGGGAACCCATCCGCCTCCGGTATGTTGACGAGCAGCCGTGCAGTGCCGCCGGTCTTCGGGATGGACCAGATCGACCTGTCCTGACTCCAGAGCACGTGGGTCGAGTTGAGAGCGACGGGGCCGCTGATGCCTTCCTGCTGCGGGATCAGGACCATCACTTGAGGCTGGAATTCCGCCGTCACCTGGACGTCAGCCCGCAGGGTGAGGTCACAATTCGTGGAAGTGCCGCTGCAAGCGCCTCCCCAGCTGGCAAATCGCGCGTCGCTGGCCGGCGACGCGGTGAGCGTCACCGCTGTCCCGCTGGCGACCATGACGTCGCAGGTCGACGACGATGCGCCACAATCGAGGCCGCCCCCGGTGACCGTTCCCGGGCCGTTGACCGAGGCGGACAACCGCACCTGCGCGGGAGGTGGAGGTTGCGAGACGAAGCTCGCGGACACGGCCCCGTCCTGGCTGAGCGATACGATGCATTCCCCACTGCCGCTGCAGTCGCCGCCCCAGCCGGCGAACGTAAAGCCGCTGCTCGCGGTGGCCGTCAGGGTGATCGAAGCGCCGGCCGTGAAATTCGCGGAGCACGTCGAGGAGTCGCAGCTCAGGCCGGGAGGAGATGAATTCACCTGGCCGCTCCCGGTGACGGTCACCGTGAGCCGGCGCTGGTCCGGTGGGGGCAGCGGCGCGCTGGCGAAGGTCGCGCTCACTTCGCGGTCGGCATCCAGGGTGAGATCGCATCCGCCTGTCCCGCTGCACGCGCCGGACCAAGCGACGAACGAAGCCCCGGAATCGGGAACCGCGACCAGATGGACTTGCGTGCCGACCGGAAGCTGCGTGGTGCAGCTTCCCCGGCAATCGGCACCAACTCCTCGCACCAGGCCATTTCCGGTTGTGTTGATCTTCAGACTGACCTGTGTGGAGCCGCCACCGCCCGACCCCCCGTTCGAATTCGAACCGGAAGACGAGCCGGACCCACAACTCGCGACGAGAGCAAGTGTCAGCGAACCGGCGATGAGCGCGCGCATGGATGGCCCTCGTCAGGGAAGCCTCGGCATTCGATCGACCAGCGGCAAGGCAGTGAGCGTTTCGGGCGAGCGCGTCGCGGGCGCCGTGCGCATGACGCGCACCCCAGACGAGCTGAATACGCCAGCGAACCGGGCGCCCAGCTTCGCATCGTGGTCGCAGACGACAACCTGCGGTACGCGATCCATGGTGGCGTTTCTGGCCTGCTGCGCGCACCACTCGTCGGTCGGTGCATACGTCACCGCGGCATGGAGGATCGTTCGGCGACGCAGGTCCAGGAAGAAGAGCACGAACACCTCGCGGAACCGGATGTCGAAGGTCTGGACGAAGTCACATGCCCACGTCACATGGTTTCGCAGGAACGTCGACCAGCTTTGGCCGTCACCTCGGGGACTAGTGCGGCGCATGTATCGCTGAATCGTTCGCTTGCAGACGCGGATGCCCAACTTAAGTAGCTCGCCGCGGATGCGCTTCGCCCCCCAGCGCGGGTTACGCCCTGCCATCTCGCGGATGAGCGCGGCACGCTTTGTCGGGGGCCGTCCGGACCGCCGAGAGCGACGCCGCCAGAACGCGCGGAATCCTGCGCGATGCCAGCGAAGAACGGTCGCGGGCTGAATGAGCAGGGTTGCTTCACGCCAAGCTGGGGCAACTCGCGCGGCGAGAACAATCGTGAAGCGCTGCCAGGGCGTCCACCGGACGCGGCCGCCAAGCTTCCGCTCGGCGGCGATGAGCTGCTGTCGAAGAAGCGCGTTCTCCGCAACCAGTTCTACGCGACGGCGAACGAGATCCACGGCCAGCCCGAAAGCGAACCGAAGAAAGTCGATCACCTGTCGAGTCTTACATCGTCTACGTGCGGATGGAATTTGTAGCCAGGACGGGCGATCGCCCGCCGATACTGCTGCGGCGCGGAGGCGCGCGCAAGATGGAAGCGCGGCGACGAGCGCGTTGTCGTGCTTGGTGTTCCGCTCCAGCGATATGCAAGCCGAAAGGAGTCGTCTCCTACTGCTGAGCTTGTGCTGAAGTCGGTCGCCGAAGATGCCGCATTCGGTCGTCAGCTCGAGGGGTTGGCCACTTTGCGCCGCGGACTGTGAGTCCGTGGGTCGGTAGTTCGATCTCCGAGTGGAGGAGCCAATTCCAAGGGCTTGTCCCATCCGGTAACGCCGAGGATGCGCCGGTCTGCTGAAACCGTGCTGAAGGGCTCACGATGGTTGCTGCGATCAGCGACACCAGCATTCCTGCTCAAACCGACCGTCCGCGCCGTCGAGCCACCCTTGGGTCGCGGAGACGGCGATCGAGTTTTTGGCCAACGACAACGCGCCCGCTGATCGACCGAGACAGAAAGCTATCGCAGCATTGTGTCGTCACATTGCGCCTGCACGAGGAACGCTTCGAGATCTGCTGGGCTGACGTGGATCGCATTCAGCACGCGGATATGACAATCCCTGGGTCGAGATGAGGGCTCGGATCGAGAAAGTAGCCAGGACGGGCCGTGCGGCGAATCGACAGCGGCCGAAAACATATTTTCAGCTGTTCCGCAGGCCCCACTCGCGCAGCGCCCGCATCACGGGGCCGAAGCTCTTGCCTCTCTCCGTGAGGTGGTACTCCAGCCGGGGAGGGTGCTCGCTATAAACCTTGCGCTCGATGAAGCCGGCCGCCTCGAGGTCCTTGAGGCGCGCGGAGAGCGTGTTCGGCGCGACGCCCGCGAGCGACTCCTGGAAATCCTGGAAGCGCCGCGGACCCTTCAGGAACAAGTCGCGAAGAATCAGGATCGTCCAGCGCTCGCCGACCACGTCGAGGGTGCGCGCGACGGGGCAGCTCTTTTGCCGGTAGGAGCGGGCCATGGCTACAAAAAAATAGTAGCTTGACCTCAAAATGGCAAGTCACTACAATAATGATAGTCACTCCCGCCTTCTTGACGTTAACCAGGTCGCCGAGCTGCTCGGCTGCTCGACCGCACACGTCTATGACTATGTGGGCGCGGTGACCTCGCAGGAGCGTGACCGCCATAACGCGCTCCGCTTCAACTGCCGCAACATCGGCAGAGTGATGGCAGAGCGCGTTAGAGTCCGAGCGGCGCCGCGAGGAGGCCCCCGATAACCACGTCACCGCGGGAAAGGGGTTCGAAGCGGCAGATGCTGGAAATGATACCGCCGTCCTGGAGCTGCCTGTTCTATGTCCGCCAGGACCGGTTGCGGCATGCGCGAGCACCGCTTCGCGTGCCCTGGCTGCCGCCAAAAGCATGTGGCATGGAAAGCGGAATGGAAGCTGTGGCGGGCCGACGCTGACGAGAACTGACCTTACCGCTTAGGCGAGAGTGTGCCGTCGCGATTCAAACGGGCGCGCGCCGCAGCAGCTGCGCGTTGATGGCGACGACGACGGTGCTCGCGGACATGAGCACCGCGCCGATTGCAGGTGACAGGACGAACCCGTACCCAGCCAGCAGGCCTGCCGCGAGTGGAATCGCGATGATGTTGTAGCCCGCCGCCCACCAGAGGTTCTGGATCATCTTGCGGTACGTCGCGCGAGACAATGCGATGATCCGCAGCACATCGCGCGGGTCGCTGCGGACGAGCACGATGTCTCCGGCTTCAACGGCGACGTCCGTTCCCGCGCCGATCGCGACGCCCACGTCAGCCGTAACGAGAGCTGGCGCGTCGTTCACGCCGTCACCAACCATCGCCACGCGCTTTCCGCGACGCTTCAGCTCTTCGATCTTGCTCGCCTTCTGCTCGGGGAGCACCTCGGCGAAGACGGTGTCGATTCCGAGTTCAGCGGCGACCGCTTCCGCGACCGGCCGAGCGTCCCCCGTCATCATGACCACGTCCACATTGCGGTCGTGAAGAGCGCGGACGGCTTCCTTCGATTCCGGACGAACCACATCCGCCACAGCGAACATCGCAAGCAGCTTCCGTTCGTCCGCGAGGTAGATCGATGCCTGGCCCCGATGCGCAGCACGATCCGCTGCCTCGCGCAGCGCGGGCGGTAACTCGAGCGAGCGTGCCGCCAACAGCGCCGGGCCACCGACGTAGAGCTCCCGGCCGTCCACGCGCGCCGTGGCGCCCTTCCCCGGGATCGCCTCAAAACCCTCCGCGGGTGGAACGTCGAGGCCGCGCTCTTGCGCACCTCTGACGATTCCCTGAGCAATCGTGTGCTCCGAGTCCGCCTCAACTGCCGCTGCGAAACGGAGCGCGTCGTCAGGCGCAAGGCCGTCGGTGGTCGCGATGTCGACGACGCCGAACTCACCCTTTGTCAGTGTGCCGGTCTTGTCGAAGACGACCGCGGTCAGGTTCCGCGCCTCCTCCAAGCCTCGCCGATTCCGAACAAGCAGGCCGCTTTGGGCCGCTTGCGTCGTCGAGATCGCGATCACCAGCGGAATCGCGAGCCCCAGTGCGTGCGGGCACGCGATCACGAGCACGGTCACGACTCGCTCGACGGCGAACGCGGCGTCGCCGGATTGCACTGCGAGCCACGCGATGAGCGTGATCAGACCGGCACCGATTGCGACGAGCGTCAGGATGAAAGCGGCGCGGTCCGCGAGATCCTGAGCACGCGAGCGCGATGCCTGCGCCTGCTCCACCAGCCGC
>VBKQ01000204.1 GCA_005879505.1 Deltaproteobacteria bacterium | reverse complement strand
ACAGATGATAGCCGTCGCTGACGCCGATCAGCTGCGCGGTGATACGCAGCGCGTTCCCTTCGCGTCGGACGCTTCCTTCGAGGAGCGTACCGACCTTCAATTCCTCGCCCAGTTCGCGGATGCCCAGGTTCTTTCCGCGCAGCGCGAATACGGCCGTGCGCGAGGTGACGCGGAGCCCCTTGACGTGGGCCAGCGCGTTGATCAGCTCCTCGGTGATGCCGTCGGAGAAGTAGTCGCTCTCCTTGTCGCTGCTCATGTTCACGAAAGGCAGCACGGCGATCGACGCCGGCGCGCTCACTATCCGGGCGGGACTGCGCACTACGAAGAAGTAGAGGAGGCCGGGCGCGGCCGCCGCGGCGCCGATGGCGATCACCACGGCAGCGAGCGGCAGGCCGCGAAGTCTGGCTGCCGGAGCGCGCTCGATCCGCCCCGCCTTCACATCGAAGATCCATGCGAGTGCGACCACGACTGGAAAGCCAGCGGCGAGCGCGACGACGACATAAGAAAGCATCGCATCGGGCCAATGCAGCCCGTGCGTGATGGGCTCGACGATCTGCAGAACTGCGAACGCCGCGATTCCGTACCCGACGAGGGCGCGGAACACGCGCCGGCGCTTCAGTTCCCCAAACAGCAAAGTGGGGCCCACGGCGCTTACCCCGGCCTCGACCCTAACACATCACGGTCCGAGGGCGCGCACCTCGACTCGCTTGGACTCACGCGACCCGCCTGCCGCGCCTCAGAAGCGCAAAAGCTGGAGAACCGCCGAGCGATCGATGGCATCCGCCGCCAAAATGCCCAGCCGTTCACGCAGCGAACGCGGTCTCTCGAAGGTTACCTTGTACAGGTTGGCGCCAGCCGCCCGGTCGATCAGGTATTCGTCGCTGGTACTGAGCTGATCGACGAGTCCCAGCTCCAGCCCGCGCCGCGCGAGCCAGTGCTCGCCCGTCGCAACCTGATCGAGGTCGAGCTTCGGGCGGTGCGCCTTGACGAATTGCTTGAACAGGGAGTGCGTGTCTTCGAGCTCCTCCTGAAACTTCTTTCGGCCCCTCTCCGTGATCTCGCCGAAGACGCTGACCGTCCGCTTGAACTCGCCGGCGGTCATCTCCTGGAAGTCGACGTCGTGCTTCTTGAGCAGGCGGTGGAAGTTCGGCACCTGCGCCACGACTCCGATCGATCCGATGATCGCGAAGGGGGCGGCGACGACGGTGTCGGCGACGCAGGCCATCATGTAGCCGCCGCTGGCCGCAACCCGATCGATACAGACGGTGAGCTTGATCGACTTGTCCCGCACGCGCATCAACTGGGCCGCCGCAAGACCGTAGTGGGGAACCGCGCCCCCTGCGCTCTCGAGGCGGACGACGACTTCGTCGCCCTTTCCCGCGACAGCCGTGATCGCGGTCACCTCCTCCCGCAGACTCCGCACCGCGGTGGCGAAGAGGTCACCCTTGAAGTCGAGGACGAACACGTTCGGGCGTCCAGCCTCCACCTTCTTCCTCTGTCGGCGGAGCTTCCGCAGCTCCTTCCTCTTCATCAGGTTCCCGCGTAGAGCGTCCCCGAGGGCCTCGATCTGTTTGTTGAGCGGCTTGACGCGCAGCCAGGAGCCGCGCGGCTTCCTGCGCCGGAGCACGGCAATGCAAAACAGGACGGTGACCGCAATCGTGAGGAAGACGATGAGACCTCTGGCAGCGAACCCGAGTGCATCGTGGAGGATGTCCATGGGCAGCCTTGTAACCGGATCGGGCCCGCGCAGGCTTGCTCGCCGGGCTGGATCGTGAATGATCCCCGGACATGGCGGACCGCGATCTGCGCCGCGCAGTCGATCTGCTCGCCAGCGGCGACTGGCAGGCGGCCCACACGATCGTGCAAGAAGACACCTCCACGCTGGCGGCCTGGCTGCACGGCATCGTCCATACGCTCGACGGCGACCTCGACAATGCCCGCTATTGGTATGGCAAGGCCGGTCGCCCTTTCCGGGGAAAGGAGGCGGTGCAGGAGGAGATCGCGGCCGCCCGCCGCTCCGTCTGAATCGGATCAAGGGTTGCTACGTCTATTGATGGATTGATCCCGTACTTCCTCATCCCGCCGTTGCAGATCGGACCGGTTGCCGTCCAGTCCTTCGGTATTCTCGCGGCGGCAGGCGTCTCGCTCGCGGCGGCGCTGCTCGTCCGAGGGGCACGCCGTCGGGCACTCGACGAAACGCCGCTGCGGGATTTCCCTGTCTGGGGGGTGCTCGCCGGCGTCATCGGCGGACACCTGGTACACCTGCTCTTCTACCACCCGGAGGAGCTGCGGGAGGGCGGCGTTCTGCAGCTTCTGAGAGTGTGGGACGGGCTCTCGTCGACGGGCGGCGTCCTCGGCGGCGCCCTCGCGGCCGCGATCTTTTTTCGCGGGCGGCGCATTCCATTTTCGCGCTACGCGGACGTCTTTGCGCTCGCGGTCGCCCCCGGATGGGCCGTGGCGCGGCTGGGATGCTTCTCGGTGCACGATCATCCCGGCCGGCTCACCTCCTTCGCGCTCGCCGTGGCATTCCCCGACGGGCCGCGCCACGATCTCGGCCTCTATGACGCCCTGGTTCTTTTCGCTCTGACCGGCTTGCTGTACGCGCTCGAGCACCGCCGCACGATGCAGGGGAGGCTTCTGCCCATACTCGCGGTGGGATACGGCGCGGCGCGCTTTTTCCTCGATTTCTTGCGCGCGACGGATCTCCCCTACTCCGACGCCCGATACTTCGGCCTGACTCCCGCGCAGTTCGGCGCCCTCGTCCTCATCGCCTACGGCATGGTACGCCTCGCACAACCGGCGCGGCAGGCCGCGGTGACGAGCCCGGTGACATCGGAGACGCGGGCCGGGTGAGCGGCTACTCGAGTTTCATCCGTTTGAGCAGCGTATGGTAGCGGGGGTCCGAGCGGATCGGTTCCCACTGCGGGGAAACCTTCAGGCCAGTAACAACCGTTTGGTCCCGCTCCTCCACCCCCCTCTCCAGCCAGAGAAAAGCGCCATCTTTGTCGCCGAGCGCAAGATGGGCCAGCGCCAGCCCCCCGCGAGGGACCGGTTGCGTGGAGAAGCGCCTCTCGACCTCGGCAAGGAGCTGTTGCGCGGCTACCCGATCCCCGGCATCCGCGAGCAGTTGTGCGCGAAGCCCACCGATGGGAACGGCTCTGACCGGGTCGAGCGCCGCCAGCGCCTCGCTGAACTTGCCGGCCTGCCGATACGAAATCGCTAGCCATACACGTGCGAGATCGAAATTGGGATTGAGCTCGAGACCCTTCAACGCCTGCTCGATGGCCCCGTCGTAGTCGCGATTGTCCAGGAACAAGCCCACGAGAGCGGCATTGATGATCCCGGAGGTCGGGTCCAGCTGCCGCGCCCGCTCTGCTTCTTCCCGCGCCTCGGTGAGGTGTCCGATTTGTGCGAGGAGGAGGAAATACCAGTGGTGCGCGGTCGCGTATCCGGGCCGTAGCTCGATGGCGCGCTTGTACTCGTGCTCGGCGCTGCTCCAGTCGAAATCGAGCTCGCTCACCATCCCGAGCGAGGTGTGGGCCTCCGCCAGTGAATCGTCCAGCTCCAAGGCCTTGCGTGCGTGAGCCTTTGCCTTCGGCAGGACTACCGCGGCACGCGCCCGGGCATAGTCGACGGAAAGGCTGTAGCAGTCCGCCAGCCCGGAGTGGGCCAGTGCATAGGTCGGATCGAGCGCGATCGCCTGCTCGAACAGCGCCGTCGCTTTCGCGAATCCCTCCCGGGAGCGCTGGTTCCAGAAAAATCGGCCCTTCAAGTAGAGGTCGTGCGCCTCGGCGTTGGAGGTCGTCTGCTGCACCAAGGCCGCAGCCGGCACCAGCCTGGGCTTGAGCGCCTGCACGATGGCGCGGGCCAGCTCGTCCTCCAGCGAGAAGACGCCCTTCAGCTCGCGGTCGTAGGTCTTCGACCAGAGATGGTAGCCGTCTGCCGCTCCGATCAGCTGCGCGACGACGCGGAGCTGATTCCCCTCGCGGCGGACGCTCCCTTCCAGGACGGTGCCGACGTTCAGCTCCTCGCCGATCTGGCGGACGTTGACGTTCTTGCCCTTGAAGGAGAACGCCGAGGTGCGGGCCACGACGCGCACGCCCTCCACGTTGGCCAGCGCGTTGATGATCTCCTCGGTCACGCCGTCGGAGAAGTACTCGTTCTCTTGTCCGCCGCTCAGGTTCGCGAAGGGCAGCACGGCGATGGAAGCGGCCCGCGCAACCTCCGCCTTGCTAACCCTCTCGCCGCGCAAGAAGAAATACCAGACGATGCCGGGAGCCGCCGCCAGCACGCCGATGGCGGTGAGCACCAGCGCGATGTGCGTTCCCTTGAACTCGCGGCCGGAGGCGGGCGTCCGCTCGAGGCGCCCGGCGTTCACGTCGAAGATCCAGGCCAGGCTGACCACGATGGGAAAGCCGATCGCAAGCGCGACCACGACGTAGGAGAGCGTCACCTCGGGCCAGCGCAGCCCGTGCATGACGGGCTCGACGATCTGCAGAACCGCGAAGGCGGCGATGCCGTATCCGACCAGCGCGCGAAAGACGCGCCTTCGCTTCAGCTCTGCGATCAGATGCAGGTACACCGGCGCTCCGTGTGGCCGGCGAAAGGATACTACGCATCCGCACCGATCCATTCCTCATTCAGCCTGGCAAGCAAGCGCAGGCGTCCTCCACGCCATGCGCTCGAAGGATGAGCCTGGGCGGGGCGGCCTTGCTATCCTTCTGCCCTTCTCGTCCGTCCCTCGTGCATGGAGAAGCCCAATCCGAAAGTGACCGACGGACTTCGCCACGACCTGGAGACGTCGTGGCACCGGTTCCTCGATCTTTACGAGCCGCTTCGGCCCGAGCTCTATCGCTACTGCCGGGACCTGACCCGCAGTCCGTGGGACGCGGACGATCTCGTTCAGGGCCCGAGGCGGCGCGGCGCGGCGTCTTCCAAGGCATGCTCTTCGGCACCCGGCGGCTCGCGGATCCGGCGCGGCTCGTCGGCCTCGACCCTGCGTTCTTCCACAACGTGCTGCCGCAGGTCCCGCGCGTCGAGCCGCGGCTGCACCGCGGGGAGTGGCTGCTGGTCCACTGGTATGCGCACAGCGATGGCGAGGCGGTGCGCGCCATCAGCCGCGTCGAGACAGACGGCGATCGGCTCACGCGCGTAAGGAACTATTTCTATACGCCTGACGTCCTGGCGGAGATCTGCGCCGAGCTCCAGGTGCCGTTCCGCAGCAACGGCTACCGGTACTGGAAGCCGTCGCGCGAGGAGGCGTGAGCATGCTTACCCTCGTGGCGATGACTCTCGCCCTCGCAGCGCGCGGTTATGCGCCCGTGAACGGGCTCCAGCTCTATTACGAGATCCACGGCAATCCGGCGAAGAACGGCGTCCCGCTCGTGCTGCTTCACG
>VBKQ01000203.1 GCA_005879505.1 Deltaproteobacteria bacterium | reverse complement strand
TTCCGCTCGAAGCGGGCGGTGACCACTCGGGTCGACCAGCACAAGCGCTGGAAGGAGGATCTCGACATCGAGCCGGGCAAGACGTTCGCCGGCATCGCGTTGGTCGCCGTGATCAAGTCGCTCCGCGCCGAGCTCGCGCCCGGACAGAAGGTCGACCTGAAGGCGGTTGCATTCACACCGCGTCCCCGCCTCGCGCCGATCAACGTCATTCGCGAGCGGCCCGAGAGCGTGCGCATGGCGGGGCGGACGATCGCCGCAGACCGGTACACCATCCACCCGGACATTCCCGCGATCGCGAAGCTCTTCGTCAGCGCCCCGGACCAGCACGTCTGGCTCTACGCCGAAGGACCCGCGGCGTTCCTGCGGTACGAGGGTCCCCTGGTCGAGCCGAACGACCCGATCGTTCGCGTCGACACGATCCCTTCGCGCGTCGCGAATGCCGGGCGAGCACCCGCGCGGCGGCGGTAGCCGCGCCTCGCGACTACAAGTCGAGCATCCGCCACAGATACCAGCTCGCGACGGTGCGATACGGCCGCCAGCGCTCGCCATGGGCGAGCAGCTCTTTCGGAGAAGGGAGCTCCGGTGCGCCGCGCACGCGGGCGAACCCCTTGCGGACGCCGTAGTCGGTCGCGGGCAGCACGTCCGGGCGCGCGAGCCGGAAGATGAGCAGCATCTCCACCGTCCAGGGCCCGATCCCGCGCACGGCGGTGAGCCGCTCGACGATCTCGGCGTCCGAGAGCTTCTCCAGCTGGCGGGCCGAGGCGGGGACCGTGCCATCGAGCGTCTTCGCCGCCAGGTCCTTCAGGGCCGCCGTTTTCGACCGCGAGAGTCCCGCGCCGCGCAGCTTCTCCTCCTCGATACCGGCGACGTCCTGGGGCCGCGGAAAGCGGCGCGGCCGGAAGAGCGCGATCACGCGCGCGAGGATGGTGGCTGCCGCCCTCCCCGTGAGCTGCTGATAGACGATCGACTCCAGCAGCGCCTCGAACGGGCTCTGCAGCTCCGCCGGCCGGAGGCGGAAGGGGCCGACCCTGTCGATGAGCTTCGCCAGGCGGCGATCGCGGCCGCGCAGATGCTCGACGGCGGCCGCCGGATCGAACGGCAGGCCATGGTCGACGGCCAGCGTGACCCCCTCGAGCGCCAGCAGCCGCTGTTTCGCGATCACGCCGCCCGGAGCCGAAAATCCTCCTGGGGCGCCGCCAGCGGCGAGCACGCGGTGGCAAGGGACTGCGACCAGGAACGGATTGCGCCCGAGCGCCTGGCCCACGGCCCTCGACGCGCCGGGCTTTCCCAGCAGCGCGGCGATCTCCCCGTAGGTGGCAGTCCGGCCCGGGGGCAGATCGCGCACCTTCTCGTAGACGGCGCGCTGGAAAGGGGCGAGCACCGAGAGATCGAGTGGGAGGGCGGCGAGGTCCTGCGCCTCGCCGGCGAGGTGACGTTCGAGGAGCCGCGCCGCTTCCCGCGCGAAAGGCGGTACTTCCGCCCCGCGCTGCTTCGCGAGCTCCGCCCGCAGAGCGCGTGGCGGCAACTCCGGCATCTCGATGGCCGTGAGCCCGCGCTCATTCCAGCGCAACCGCAGCGGTCCGGCGCGGGTCTCGAACAACATTCCCGCAGTTTAGCGGGTCGCCGAGGAGATCGCTGAGGTCCAGGGCATCGCGGATGGCGTGGCCGAAGGTATCGTTGTTGAAATAGACGTACGAGTCGCCCTGCCAGCGGAGCAAGTCGCGCGCGAACGGCCGCAGCGCCCGCTTTCCATACCGGCCGCGGTACTTCCCGGTGGCGCCGTGGAACCTGAGGTACCGGAAGCCGCCGGTGAGTCGCGGTGGCTTCACCGCGACCAGATCGTGCTCGCAGAATGCCGCTCCGTGCGCCTCGAGCACCTCGCAGACTTCATTCACGTACCAGCTCGCGCTGCGGAACTCGAGCGCATGGCGTAAACCTCGTCGCGGCAGCTTCCCGAGGAACTGCGCGAGGCGCTCGGGGTCCGCCTTGTTCATCTGCGGCGGAAGCTGCCAGAGGACAACCGACAGCTTCTTTCCCAGCCGCAGGACGAGGTCGAAATACCGCTCGATACCTGGTCCGGAGTCCTTGAGGCGCTTCATGTGCGTGAGATACCGGCTGCCTTTCGCCGCGAAACGAAAGCCTTTCGGCGTGCCCTCGCGCCATCCGTCCACCGCCGCCGCCGTGGGCAGGCGGTAGAAGGTGGCGTTCAGCTCGACGGTACGGAAGATCCGGGCGTAGTGCTCGAGCCATCGCCTGGCCGGCAGCCCCTTCGGATAAAAGACGTGGCGCCAGTGATCATAGACGTACCCGCTGGTGCCGAGATGGATCACGGTCTCAACGTGTGTACCTTCCGCACATGGCGCACCCGGCGCTCGAAACCGCCGCTCCGCTCGTTCCCGAGAGGCCGACGCTGGAAAAACTCCGCGCCGCCGCCGCAGGATGTAGGGCCTGCCCCTTGTACAAGACGGGAACGCAGACCGTCTTCGGCGAAGGGACGGCGACGGCGCGCGCGATCTCGTCTACGTCACCAATGTCGTGAAGCACTTCAAGTGGAGGTCTCGAGGGAAGCGCCGGCTGCACGAAAAGCCGAACGCGCGCGAGATCGCTGCCTGCCGTCCCTGGCTCGAGGCGGAGCTGGCCGTGGTGAGACCCGGGTTGCTCGTCTGCCTCGGCGCCACCGCCGCGCAGGCGCTGCTCGGCAGGAGCTTCCGGGTGATGCAGATGCGCGGCGAGATCCTCAAGCACGAGCTGGCTCAGGCGATCATGGCCACCGTGCATCCCTCGTCGATCCTGCGCGCTCCGGACGAAGAGTCCCGCCACCGGGAGATGGATCTCTTCGTGCGCGACCTGCGGAAGATCGCGCCGTTGCTACACCACTAAGAGCTACGTCTAACTGGGAGCGACTACGTCTTCGCCGCCTTCTCCGCCGCGACGCGCGCTGCGCTCGTCTGCAAGATCCCCCGTGCCCGCAGCGCTTTGAACTCCTCTTCGAACTCCCTCAACTCCTCCTCGGTGGCATGCTCGAGGTCCGCGAATACATTCCGCGCAGACCGCTCCATACGCAAGCCTATGCGGGCCTGAAGTGCTCGAACGCGACCGACACCCCTGGGGACCAGGCGGCAAAATGGGGGCGGCCGAGCGCCGGCACGCCTGCGGCGGTGGAAAGATCCTCGTTCACCTCCGCTACGGTGGCATCGAACAGCAGCCAAGGCTCGTGGCGCACCACTCCGCACCAGAGGGCGGGCCCTGCGGCGCGCGAGTAGAGGCGATAGCGTTCGACCAGGAATTCTTCGAGCGATCCGGGCGCCGCGCGCCCCCGTTCCGCGCCGGTGGAGAAGCGCACTTCGAACCGGCCGCGCCTGAGAAGCCGCTCGCTGCGGTACCAGCCCTCGCCGCGCTTCATCCGCGCCGGAAAGTATGGCAGCCGCACCGAGAGGCGCGCGATGGCGACTGCGAGCGGGTTCGCCGCGTCGAGGCTGAAGAACCAGATCCCGGGGCCGTGTCGCGGATGCGTCACGTAGGTGCGGAAGTTGAGCTCGTGAAAATCCGGCAAGGGCGGCAGTCCCCGGAACCTCCCCTTGCGCAGCGTGAACGGCGTCATCGATACCCACGCGCTTCCCTCGAACTCGTCGATCGAGAGGCGCGGATGCACGAGCCCCGCCACCTCCGCCGCCGGCACGCGCCAGTGGAGGAAAAGGAGATCGCGCCAGTCCTGGTAGCCGATGATCAACGGTCGTGCGCGCGGCGCCACGCCTTGCGGGCGCTGGCCGCGAGCTCCTTCGGGTGTACCGGCTTCACCAGGGCCTCCCGGCCGTCGTAGGCGATGCTGACGTCCAGACCTTCCATCTCGAGCCCCATCTTGGTCACGTCCGCCAGGTCGCGCTCATCTTCGACCAGAAGCACCCGCAATTTCTCGGCCGAATCCGGCATCCGCGGGACCATCACTCCCGGTGGCTCCGCGGCGAAGCACGTCTGCACAGACCTGTTCAGTCACCGACGCGCAATGCGTCACAATCAATGCACTCCTGTGGGTCTAGGTAGTCAAACGTAACGACACCGAGAACCAAGTCCTGGAATTGTTGAAGACCTGACGTTCCTATCGTGCATTTTGCGTTCCTGAGCGCGCCGCCCTTGTCTGAAGTCCTCCCCGTCGGGCTAGAAAGGATTTGCTCATGGGAACCGACCTCCAGCTGGGACGAACGCAGAGCAGTGGACTGGTGGACGTTCTCGATCGCGTGCTCGACAAAGGTCTTGTGATCGCCGGCGATATCAAGGTGTCGCTCGCGGAGGTCGAGCTGCTCACGATCCGGATCCGGCTGATCGTTTGCTCGATCGACAAGGCGCAACAGATCGGCCTTGACTGGTGGCGTTACGACCACCACCTGGCTCCCGGCCACAACCACGGCGAGTTGGAGAAGGATGCGCTTCGCGAGCAGATCCGGTTGCTCGAGCGCAAGGTGGAATCGCTCACACGCAGGACACCCGCGGCCAGGCGAAAGACCGGGGTACGCACCGACCGAACGTAGGTTAAAGGAGTCAGCCAATGCCGGTCGAAAGAGCTTCAGGCGGCACCAGTCTCATCGACGTTCTCGACCGCGTGCTCGACAAGGGAATCGTGATCGACGCGTGGGTTCGCGTCTCCCTGGTCGGCATCGACCTGATCACGGTCGAGGCACGGGTGGTGGTGGCATCGATCGATACCTATCTGAAGTATTCCGAGGCTGTGGGCCAGACGCCCACCGTCGCGCAGAAGGGCATCGAGGCCAAGACGCACGAGGCGTTGCTGGCGGAAAACGCCTCGCTCAAGGCGCAGCTCGCATCGGTCGGCGTGACGACCGAGCGACGGCGGAGGCGGGCAGAGTAACCGATGGCGGCAGCGGTCCCGACTCAGGCCCGCTCCGGGGCGGAGGCGCCGCGGGACGCAGCGGCGCGCCTCGCGCTCGTCGAGCTCCTCCTCTTCAGCGACGATGCAGAGGAGTGCGCGCGCGCCACGGTCGACTGGCTGGCCGAGCGCGGCGGCGCGCGCAAGTCGATCTGCGCGCTGATCGACGCGGAGTCTGGAACGCTGAAGCACGTCGCGGCGGCGGGCGTTTCCGACGGACAGATCGAATCGCTCCATCTCGCCCTGGAGGCGCCGGACCACCCGCTGGTGTTCGCGCTCGCAGGCCGGGAACCGGTGAGCCTGGGCGAGCGCCGCGCCCCCGATTCCTGGCGAAGCGACTTCCTCGCCATTCCGCTTCCCCTCTCCGAGGCCCGGGAGGCGCGGCAAGGGCTGCTGCTCGTGAGCCCGGCGCGCTGCGAGCCGGAAGCCCGGTGGGCGGCGGAGATGCTCGGACAGAAGATCGCGCGTCTCCGCGCCGCAGCCGCGACCGCCGAGTCCGCGCACAAGGTGCAGCGGGAGCGCGAGCTGCTGCTGAACATCGTCAATGCTTCGCCCGACCCCATCCTGCTTACCGATCCGGAAGGCAGGATGATCATCTCCAACGCCCGCGCCGATGCCCTCTTTTCCAGCAAGGAGGGGGAGAGCGAAGGCCGGCACCGCGCGGTCACCCTGAACAACATGATGTTCTCGGCGGCGCTCTCCCGGCAGGCGATCGACGAGTCGGGCGCGGTGCGCCGCGAGCTGCTGCTGGTCTCGCCCTCCGAAGGGTCCGATCTCCTCTTCGAGTTGCTCTCCTCGGTGGTGCAGCACCCGCGCGAGGGCACCTGCGTGGTGTCGATCCTGCGCAACGTCACCGATCTGCGCGCCGCTACCGAACAGATCGAGGAGAACTATCGCCGCTTGAGGCTGGCGGAAGCCGACGTGCGCGCCGAGCGCGACCGGCTCGACCTGATCATCGACTCGGCTGCGGACCCGATCCTGGTGACGGATTCCTCCGGCAAGATCCTCCTGATGAATTCGCCTGCCGAGCGGCTGTTCACGGCGCCCGACCTGGACGAGAGAGCGGAAGCGGAGCGAGCGGTCCGCAGCAACGACGCGCACTTCTCCTCGTTCATCTCCAACCTGTTCCTCACCGGTTCCGGCCTGCGCTGGCGCGGCGAGATCCCGCTCACCGATCCTTCGACGCTGCAGCCCCTGCCCGTGGAAGCCGTGGCCGGCAAGGTGATGAGCGAGCACGGCGAGGTCACGGCCGTGGTTACCATCCTTCACGACCGTACCGAGGCGATCGAGAAGGCCCGCCTCTACGAGCAGCTCAAGGCGGCCAGCGAGCAGCTGGAAGAGAAGGTGCGCGAGGCGACCGCGGAGCTGGTCCGGCGCAACGAGCTGCTGCAGCGGCAGCATCTGGAACTGGAGCAGGCCTCGCAGCTCAAGAGCCAGTTCCTCGCCAACATGTCCCACGAGTTCCGCACGCCGTTGAACGCCATCCTCGGCTACACCAGCATGCTCCTGCAGGGCGTCTCCGGCGATCTGGCCGCGCCCCAGAAGAACAAGATGCTCCGCGTCGACTCGAACGCGCGGCACCTGCTGTCGATCATCAACGACATCCTGGACATCAGCCGGATCGAGGCCGGCAAGATGCCGCTGCACCTCGAGGAGTTCGAGATGCCGGCCCTCGTCGCCGAACTGCTCGCGGAAGTGGAACCGCTGATCCAGAAGTCGCGGCTGCAGACGTTGACCGACCTGCCGCCGGGCACCGCGCTGGTCGTTTCCGACCGGCAGAAGGTGAAGCAGATCGTGCTCAACCTGCTCACCAACGCCATCAAGTTCACGCCCCACGGGCAGGTGAAGGTGATGGTGCGAGAGGACGAGCGGGGGGGCGAGGTGAACATCGCCGTCGAGGACACGGGGATCGGGATCGCGCCGCAGGATCAGGACAAGGTGTTCGAGGATTTCCGCCAGGCGGACGACTCGGTCACCCGCGAGTACGGAGGCGCCGGCCTCGGGCTTGCCATCTGCCGCCGCCTCGCCAAGATGCTGGACGGCCGCATAGAGCTGCAGTCGCGGCTCGAGAGAGGCTCCACGTTCACTCTCGTCATTCCGCGCAAGGGGAAGGGCCGATGAGCACCATTGCGCCGTCGACCCGCAGGCCCATCGTCCTGGTGGTCGATGACTTCGCCGACAACCGGGAGATGTACTCCGAATACCTGAGCTTCGCAGGTTACGACGTGATCGAGGCCCGCAACGGCCTCGAGGCGATCGACGCGGCCCAGAAGCGGTTGCCGGACATCATCATCATGGATCTGTCGCTGCCGGTGATGGACGGCTGGGAAGCCACCCGGCGGCTGAAGGCGGACGAGCGCACCCGGCGGATCCCGGTAGTGGCGTTGACCGGACACGCCCTGGCAGGGCATTCCAAGGGCGCGCAGGAAGCGGGATGCGATTCGTTCCTCGCCAAGCCCTGCCTGCCGGACCAACTGGTGGCGGAGATCCGCAGGATGCTCGAGAGCGGCAAGGCCGCCGTGACGACGACGAAGGGAGCAAGCTAGGCATGCCCGGAATCGAGAAGCTCAAGGGAGCTGCTCGCAAGTCGCGGAAAGGGGCGCCGTCGGTGAGGAAGAGCGCCAGGCCCGCGAGCGCGGCCGCGAAGGAACCCTCCCGTCGCGAAGGGGCAAACGGCAACGGCAACCTTCGGCGGCAGCCCGACGCGCGCGGCAAGTACGTCTACTGCATCATCCAGGCGAGCGAGCCGCTCCGGTTCGGACCTCTGGGCATCGGCATCGAGCCGGCCGAGGTGCACACGGTGAACTACCGCGACATCGCCGCGGTGGTGAGCGACACGCCCATCGAGGTCTACGACCCCACGCGCGAGAACGTCCTCGCCCACGAGCGCGTCAACGAGACGGTGAT
>VBKQ01000202.1 GCA_005879505.1 Deltaproteobacteria bacterium | reverse complement strand
AGTGGCGGTTCCGCCCCAACGGAAGAGCCGGCGACGTGAGCCGCTTGGGCCTGCTGGACGGGATCGAAGGCATCCACCCCGTGCGCGAGCTCGAGCTGCGGCCCTACCTGGGCTTGAAGCTGCTGCGCAACGTCCCCGCCTACGCCAAGCCCCGCGCCGAGCTGGGGAGCTGCGCCACGGCGGCCTTCGACTCACAGCGGCGGGGCGGCTTCTGCGCCGGGCTCGATTTTCGCTACAACATCGCCAGCGACCTCGCGCTGGTGGGCACGGTCAATCCGGACTTCGGCCAGGTGGAGGCCGACCAGCGGGTGCTCAATCTCTCGACCTTCGAAACCTTCTTTCCAGAGAAGCGCCCTTTCTTTCTCGAGGGGCTCGATCTGTTCAAGACCCCGCTGCGGGTCGACATCAACGGGACATACGGCGGCGACGCGTACCAGATCTTCTATTCGCGCCGCATCGGCCGGGGCACGCCCACCCACGACGATCTCGATCTCTCGGACGAGGAGAAGATCGTCTATCAGCAACCGAGCGTCCCGGTGCTCACCGCGGCCAAGCTGAGCGGGACGGTAGGCAACGCCAGCGTCGGACTCCTCACCGCGCTAGAGCCACGCGTGACCGCGCAAGTGCTCGAGCCCGACGGCCACCTGGCGAATCTCCGGTCCGTCGAGGCGCGGAGCACGTCGGTCGGACGGGTGCGGCAGCCGCTCGGCGACCGCGGCCTGCTCGGCTTCACCGCGACCTCGGTGAACCCGATCATGACCAGCCCCTCGCTCGGGCTCGACCATCGCCACGCCCACGCCGCAGGGCCCGACCTGACGCTCTACAGCGCCGACAGGTCCTGGGACCTCACGGTTCAGGCGCTCGGGTCCGTCCTCACCGCCAACAACCGCGAGGTGCTCCGGGACGGAACGTTCCGCGGAACGACTTCCGGCGGGTACGCCACTTCGGGGCGCCTGCACCATTCCGAGGAGTACTGGGCGTCGGCGGTCAATTGGGATCTCCTCTCGCCCCAGTTCACCGTCAACGACCTGGGGTTCATGCCACGTGCCAACATGTTCCGGGGCCTCGGCTACCTCGCGGTGCGCGATCCGCACCCGAGCACGTACTGGCAGTCAGCCCAGCTCCTGCTGGGCGGCCGGGAAGTGCACGACTACCGGTTCGCGAACCGGCTCAACCGCGACGTCTTCCTCGAAGGCTGGATCAACACGAAGTCGTTCTGGTTCATCGACACCGGCTTCGACTACTTCGCGCCCTACGTCGACGACCGGGAGTTGGAGGATGGAACGCCGCTCGAACGGCAGGGACAGCTCCAGTGGTACGGGTCCTTGGCCACCGATTCCCGAAAGCCCATCCAGGTCCAGTTCTACTGGACTGAAGGCCGTTCCTTTCCCCGATTCGAGCGCCTCAACCAGCTGGGCGGCACGCTGGTGCTCCGGCCGCTCCCGCAGCTCGATGGCACCCTGGACTTCGCCTACAGCGAGAGCTCCGGGACGATCCGACAGATCGCGACGCCGGCACTGCTGGAGGGAGAGCTCGAGCCGACCCGCCGGACGCGTTCGTACATCCTCGCTCCGCAGCAGGCCCGCAGCGTGAGCACGACGTTGCGCGCGACGTACTCGTTCACCCCGTATCTCACCATGCAGGCGTACGGGCAGCTGTTCACCGCGGGAGTGACCTATGGGCGCCAGCTGCGCGCCGACGTCGGTCCGGGGAGAAGCACCGTCAAGCTCGACGCGCTCGTCCCGCTCGCCAACGAGGTCGTCCTGGACGCCGACGACCGCCAGGTCGGATTGAACCTCAACATCATCCTGCGCTGGGAATGGCGCACCGGCTCGACCCTCTATCTGGTGTACGCGCACCAGAGCGCGAACGACGTGGTGCCGCTGCGCCACGGGCTCAACTTCGCAGGGGAGCTCGGGCTGCTCTCGACCGCCGGCGTGTCGCACGGGGACACCATTCTCGTGAAGGTGGATCTGCTGTCCGCGCTGTGAGAAGAAGCGCCCGTGATCCAGGCCGTCCAGGACCTCAAGCGCCTGCGCGAGATCAGCGCCGTGGTGGTGCGTCACGGGTTCGGCGAGCTCTGGGACCGCGCGAAGATCTGGGACGTGCTCGGGCGGCGGGAGGACAGCCAGCGGCCCTCGCGCGACGAGATCCGCGCTACCACTGCGCGCCGCTTCCGGGAGACGCTCGCGGAGCTCGGTCCCACCTTCATCAAGCTCGGGCAGATCCTCTCCTCCCGGCCCGACATCCTACCGGCCGACTTCATCGCCGAGCTCTCGCATCTTCAGGATCGCGCGGCCCCAATGCCGGTGCAGACGGTGTTCGAGCTGATCGAGAAAGGGCTGGGCAGGTCCGCGCCCCAGCTCTTCGCCTCCATCGACCCCGAGCCGATGGCGAGCGCGTCCATTGCGCAGGTGCACCGGGCCAGGCTCGCCAGCGGCGAAGACGTGGTGGTGAAGGTGCAACGCCCCGGGATCGAGGAGCAGATCCGCAGCGACACCGACCTGCTCTTCTACCTGGCCCGCTTCCTCGAGGGCGTGATCGAAGAGACCGGCATCTACACGCCGACCGGGATCGTCACCGAGTTCCGGCGTGAAGCTGAAGACCGTCCTCGAATCCGGACAGTCCGCAGGCATCGACCGCCAGCAGCTCGCGCGCCACGTCCTGGAGGCGAGCTTCCAGCAGCTCTTCAAGGACAGCCTGTTCCACGGCGATCCGCATCCGGGGAACATCATCGTGATGGAAGGCAACCGGATCGGCCTGCTCGACTTCGGACTGGTCGGACGCCTCACCAAGCAGATGCAGGAGTCGATGATCGTGCTGGTGCTCGCGATCTCGCTGCGCGACCCGGACACCGTCGCGCGCCTGCTCTACAAGGTCGGCGTCGCCGACCAGCGGATCAACCTCCACCACTTCCGGCAGGAGATCCACGACATCCTCGAGCGCTACCTGGGGCGCAAGCTGTCGGAGGTCGACCCCGGCGTGTTGATGAGGGAGCTGGTCGACCTGGCGATGAAGTACAAGATCAAGATTCCCAAGGAGTACGCCGTCCTCTCCAAGGCCTCCGCGACCACGGAGGGAATCGTGCGGCAGCTCGATCCGGAGCTCGACGTCAACCAGGCGGCCCTTCCCTACGCGAAGCAGCTTCTCTACGACCGCTACAGCCCCGCTTCGATGAGCGGCGGATTCTTGCGCGTGCTCCTGCAGCTGCAGGGCTTTCTGCAGGACACGCCGCAGCAGCTCGCGCAGATCCTGATGGATCTGGAGGGCGGCAAGTTCAACGTGAACGTCCGCAGCGACGAGCTCTCCCGCCTGAACATGAACGTGAAGGCGCTCGGCATCCTCCTCTTCACCGGGATGCTCGCCTCCGGCTTGATCGTCGGTGCGTTCTCGCTCGTCGGACGCGGGTCGGAAGGCGCCGGTCAGACGGTCTGGCCGCTGGCGGCGTTGATCGGGTTGTCGCTGGCGGCGATGCTGTTCGGAGCCGCGCTCAGTTGGACCCTTCTCAGCGGACGGGTGAAGAAGATCAGCTTGCGCCGCTTCTTGAAGTGACCTCGTCGGCGGGCAGGGCCTCGACCACGAGCTCGGCGGAGGGGGGCGGTTCCGGCGGCGCCTCGGGCGCGATCAGCCCCTCCGTGTCCGCGGCAAGGGCCGCTAAAGCGCCCATCCTGCCCACCTCGAGCCAGCCGAATATCGCCGCGCCCGCGAGAGCGATGGCAGCATGGGGGGCGAGGGCGAGCACCTGGTCCCTGGGGCTCGACGATCCCGCCGACAAGAGGCCGGCGAGCGACGCGGCGGCGGCCCCGACGATCAGCTCCAGGCCGGCGAACACCACGGTGATCACCGCCGAGGCGCCGAGTCGCGCGCCGAGCAATGAAGCCGCTTTTGCGAAAGCCACGGTCGCGGAGTCCCCGAACGCCGCCGCGCGCACCATGGTCAGGCGCGCGAGCACATCCAGCAGGAACGTTCCGGCCACGGCGATGGCGCCGGTGAGCGCGGCTGCGGCGAACAACCCCATCGAAGGGCGCAGCAGGAGCGCGGGCGTCGCGAAGATCACCGCGGCGTCGCAGGCGAGCGTGAAGAGGATCGAGATACCCCAGCCGACGACGCCGGCGACCAGCGTACGAGCCGCGCCCCGTGAAACGAGCAGCGCGAAGTTGCCGGGTGGCGGCCGGCGATTCAGCTCCGCATCGGCGGCGAGGAGCGGAATGGCGCCGCCCCAGAACAGCATGCTCGCCGCGAATGCGATTCCCAGGGCAGCGGCGATTCCCCCCAGCATGGGCCAGCGCAAACCGGCCAGTGCTCGCGCCGCCAGGAGCGCGCTCCGCAGCGCGTCACCTCGGGCCAGCGCCGCGACGAGGACTGCGGCGAGGGCGATGGGCAAGAGAGCGATCAGGTTGCCGCCCTGGTTGATCAGCGCCTTGGCGAAGGAAAGCTCCGCGTTGCGCGAAGCAGCGCGAAGCCCGAGCCGGACGGCCTGATTCGCCCGCAGCATGCCGCCTCGTATAACCCAAGTGCGCCGGGGTGGGTGCAGCGTTGCTTGAACTCTACAGGCAGGCCACTCTAGTCTCTCTGCTGGATGCGACCCGCTTCCTTCGCCTCGGTGCTGGTGATCGACGACGAGCCCGTCGTCCTCGATCTCTTCCAGCGGGTGCTGACGGAGAAGGGGCTCTCCACCCGCCTCGCCCGCAACGCGGAGGAAGCGCTGGCTCTGCTCGAGCGGGAAGAGTTCGGCTGCGTGCTCGCGGACAAGAACCTCCCGGGCCTGAACGGGATCGAGGTGCTGAGACGCGTCCGCCTGACGCAGCCCTATTGCGCATGCATCATCATGACCGCGTATGCGTCCACGCAGAGCGCCGTGGAGGCGCTGCGCATCGGCGCGATCGATTACATCGAAAAGCCGTTCGATGACCTGGACGGCATCGCGGATCGCATCGACGAAGCCGTCAAGCAGATGAAGGTCCAGTACGAGCGCCGCGCGGCAGCCACGCCGCTGCGTCTGATCGATGGGCAAGGCCCGGCGAACGAGCTGCCCGAGGAAGCGCATCCCGCAGAGGCGGAAGGCGGCCAGGATCCCGCCGCCACCCCCATCGAGATCCTCCAGGCGCGCGTCCGGCACGCGACGACGGACCTGCGGCGCCGCTCGCTGCACCTGCTCTCCCGGCTCGTGGCCAGCAAGGCGGCAGGCCGCGAGGTATTGCTCTCGGGCGAGGCGCTCCTGGACGAATTGCGCCGGATCCGCGAGGCCGGCCAACACCCGGCGCCCGAGCTGCGGCGGATCGAGGAAAAGCTCGAGGAACACCTGGCGCTCGCGCGTCACGCGCAGAGCCGTTGAAGTAACCATTTTCCCTCTATTTCCACGCGCGCGCGCACCCCGGGCTTTCTTGCTGCGACGTTTCGGCGGGCCCTATGCTCGAAGTCCGCGAGGGGGTCGCGCCCGGTGCAATTTCGCAGCAAGATTTTCGCCGTATTGGCGCTGGTTGGCGTCGTTCCGGCGGTGGTGCTGGGATCCCTTTCCTTCTACGTCAACCGCGCGGAGTTGGAGCGCACCGTCCGGTCTGCCGAGACCCGGGTGGCGGAGGAGGCGGCGCGCGCCTGCGAGCGATTCGTGGCGCAGGCGGCCGAGAGCCTGCGCCTGTCCGCCAGCGTGTTGCCGCTGCGCGAGCTCTCGCCCTCCGAGCTGGCGCACGTGCTGCGGATTCCCTACCGCCAGCTCGAGTTCATCGACGCGATCTGGTTGCCGGGCGGGCCCGTCGTCTACGAGAGCGCGAACGGACGTCCGGTCCCGGATCTCGACAAGCTCGAGCGCGAGGCGCCTCTGGATCTCGCCGCGCAGGTCGGGACGGCAATCGGTGCGCCCTACGCGGCGTCCGACGGCTCGATGCGCCTGCCGATCGCGCTGCGGCTCGATGGCGAGCACCTCCTCGCCGCCGAGCTGTCGCTCGCGCAGCTCAGCCGGCAGATGCGCCAGACGTCGCAGGGCGGCACCCTCGCCTATCTCGCCACCCGCGCCGGAAGGGTGCTGGCGCAGCCCGAGTCCTTCGAGCTTTCCCCCGACGAGCACTCGCTGGTCGCCGCCGGCACCGGCGGCCGCGCGCTGGTGCGGGCGGACGGACAACGTTGGCTGGCCGTCGCGGCGCCGGTCGGCACCCTCGGATGGGTCGTCGTCGTCAGCCAGCGTGAAGACGTCGCGCTGCGGCCGGCGGCGCTGATCCGGCGGTACACGCTGTTCTGGGTGGCCGTTTCGCTACTGCTGGTCCTCACCCTCGGAGCAATCCTCTCCCGCCGGGTGACGGAGCCCGTGAAGCAGCTGCAGGAAGGCGTCCAGGCCTTGCGCCTCGGCCGCACCCTGGCAGCGGAGGTGGACAGCGACGACGAGATCGGCGAGCTCGCGCGGTCCTTCAACCAGATGGCGGGGGAGATCGTGCGGCGGGACGAGGAGATCCGCCGCTGGAACAGCGAGCTGCGACAGCGCGTCGACGAGCGCACGGCCGAGCTCAAGACGGCGCAGGACCAGATCCTTCGAGCGCGGCGGCTGGCCGCGCTCGGGTCCCTCGGGGCCGGGATGGCGCACGAGCTGAACAATCCGATCACCGCGATCAGCGGCGTCGCCGCGCTGCTGCGCAAGGAGCTGGCGGGAACGCCGCACGAGGAGCGGCTGCGCACGCTGCAGGAGCAGGCGCTCCGCGTCTCGACCATTGTCGGCAACCTCCGCGCCTTCGCCGATCAGGAGCGGACGCAACCCGGGCGCCGTTTCCCGCTGCACTCCTCGGTGCTCGCCGCCCTCGACCTGTACGAGGAGCAGATGCGCGCGCACGGCATCGAGCTCGCGACCGAGCTGAAGAGCTGCGACGCCCAGGGTGACCCGGCGCAGATGCAGGAGGCGATCGCGCACATCGTCCAGAACGCGATCTCCGCGATGCCGCAGGGCGGGACCCTCAAGGTCACGCTGAGCGACGTGAACGGCGACGCGCTCAAGCTTTCGGTGAGCGACACCGGCAAGGGTATTCCGGCAGGGATGCGCGATCGGATCTTCGACCCGTTCTTCACCACCAAGGAGGGGCCGGGTGCAGTGGGGATGGGGTTGTCGATCTCCCACAGCATCGTCGAGGCGCACCACGGCAAGCTCCTCGTCGACAGCGCCGAAGGCCACGGCGCCACCTTCACCATCGTCCTGCCGGCGGCCGCGGCGGCCGCCCACCTGCGATGACCCGATCCAAGCTGCCAAAAAGCGCTCAGCGCGCGCAGCTCGAGCAGGCCGAGCTGCTCGGGCCGGGCCTCATCCACGAGATGCGCCATCCGCTGGTGGGCATCAAGGCCGGCCTCGAGTTGATCGCGCGGCGGCTCGGCACCCAGGTAACCGATCTCGAGGACTGGCAGATGGTGTCGACTCAGGTCGTGCGCCTGGAGGAGCTCTTTCGCAGCTACCAGCAGCTCTTCGCGCCGGAGCCGGCCGCTCATTCTCCCTTCGCCGTGGAGAGCGTCGTCCAGCGGGCCGTCGATCTGGTGGCGTGGCGCGCGCGCCGGCTCGGCCCTCGGTTCGAATGGGTCCGCGACGGTTCGCGGCGCGCGTTCGGGTCGCCCACTGCGCTGCTCCATGCCGTCATCAATCTCATCGTCAACGCCATCGACGCGGTCGAGGAGGCCGGCGGCGCGCGCCGCGTCGCCGTGCGCGTGCTGCCGAAGCCTCTTCAAGTCAGGATCAGCGACGAAGGATCGGGAATCGCCCCCGAACACGTGGGGCGTCTCTTCGAGGCACGCTTCACCACCAAACCCGCCGGCCGCGGAACCGGTCTCGGTCTGCATATCGCCCGGCAGGCGATGCAGAGGGCCGGTGGCGACGTGCACCTCGTCGAGCGAGTGCTGACCGGCGCGTGGCTGGTTTTCCGCGGAACCCTCTACCGACCCGCATTGCCCCCGCCGGCGGCGCATGTGGCCGAGGAGGCGAAGGTCGACGAAGCCATCGTGGTCGCAGTGGTCGGCGACGTGGTCCGGCTCTCGCCGAACGGCGGCACGTCCGCGCTGGCGGCCGGGCAGCGCCTGCGCGCGGACGACTCGGTCCGCACCGGCCGCGGCGGCCGCACCGACCTGCAGCTCGGAGCGCGCAGCCGCATCACCGTGGCGGAAGGCACGCAGCTGATGGTGCGGGAGATCACCGAGAAGCTTCACCGCTTCAGGCTCGCGCGCGGCCGCATCGCCGTCGACTACCAGGCGGACGGAGTGCGTCTGCTGCGCATCGAAAGCGCCGACGGCGGCGCGGTCGCCGAAACTCAGGGCGCCCGGTTCGGCGTGCTCTCCACGGGGACCGCCGTCGCCATCGCGACCGCGACCGGCGAGGTGAACCTGACTTCGCAGCACAAGACGGTGGAGGTGCGCGCCGGCACGCAATCGTTCGCGGCCGCGGGGAAACCGCCATCGGGAGCGGAACCGATCCCCGCGAAGCTCTTGCTCAAGGTCGCCGATGCCGCCGCCGCCCAGGATCGGGAGAGCCTCTGCGCAGAGGTGGAAGGGACGGCACCCGCAGGCTCGGAGGTACTGGTGGACGGGGCGCCGGCAGCGGTGGCCGAGGACGGCCGTTTCCGCGTCCGCGTGCCCGCGGCGGCAGACAAGAAGGTCGTGACAGTCGCCATTCGCGACGCCGGTGGCCGCGAGACGATTCGTATGGTGCCTTGCGGAGGGAGAGCGAACATCCCCCCCATCAAGGACATCGCCATCCGCTGGAGGAAGAAGGGGCCGTGACTGCCGCCGCCCTCCTCGCCCTCGCGCTCTCCGCGGAGCCGTCGCTGATGCGGCTCGGCCGCGATGCGCACGCGATCCTGAGGGTGCAGGGCGAAGTGCAACCGGAGCTGACCGTGAGCGTCGGCCGCGTCGAAGCTCCGAGCAGGACGGGAGAGCAAACGTGGGAGGCGCAGTACGTTCCACCCGACGACGAGATCCCCCAGGTGGCGATCGTCATGGCGGTGGCGGCTGCCGACGTCGCCTGGATCGCCCTGCCGCTCTGGGCCGAAGGGGATGCGCTGGTGAAGACGCGCCCGCGCGGGCGGATCACGGTGGAGATCGGATCGCAGACGTTCGGTCCCGTGGTCGCGGACCCGCGTGGAGAGGCCGTCGTTCCCGTGGTGGTGCCGCCCGGCGTCACCCAGGCGCGCCAGGGGAAGAGGATGATTCCGCTCGGCGTGCCGCCCACCCGCACCGTGCACGTCGCGTTCGGCGCGGCGGGACCGAGGGCGGATCGCGCGCAGACGGTGGCCGTGTACGCGATCGCCACGACCGCGGACGGCGCTCCACGTCGCGGCGCTGCCATCCGCCTCCGTTCGAGCCGCGGGTCGCTCACGGCGCTTCGCGAGGTTGCTCCCGGCCTGTACCAGTCGTGGCTCTCGCTCGAGGCTGGCGCAGAGGGCGAAGTCGGGGTGACGGCGGCTCTCTACGATGCGCCTGCATTCGTCGCCAAGGCCGCGCTGTCGCTCGCCAGCGGGCCGGCGGACCGCATCTCCATTACGGCAGACCGCGGGCGTATCCGCGCCGACCAGCCGGTGGCACGCCTGCACGTGAGCGCCCGGGATGCAGCCGGGAACCCCGCGGCCGACGTCCTCGAGTTCGAGACCAACGCCGGCGAGCTGCGAACCACCGCGACGGCTGCCGGCGAATGGGACCTCGATCTCTCGCTGCCAGCATCGTTCGGAGGACTGAAGACGGCCGAAGTCCGGGCCCTCGCCGCGAATGCCTCGGCGGTCCACGCATTCTCGCTCGAGGCCGGACCTCTGGAGACGATTGCGTTCGAGGACCCTGACGCGGTGGTGATCGCCGACGGCGAGAGCCCGCTGCGAATGCAGGTCGAGCTCCGCGATCGCTATGGGAACCCGATCTCGGGCGTGCGCCCGCAGCTGTCGGCGGAGAGCGGACGGGCGGAGCTCGAGGAGCGGGGAGAGGCGCTGTACGCGAGTTACGTTCCCCCGCTTCTTCACGAGCGGCAGGCGACCGTTCTCGCGGCCAGCGCAGGGACCGCGGTCGGCCGCGCCAACCTGACCCTGCTTCCGAGCGCACCGTCGGGGGCGCTCGGCGCCAAGCTCGGCGGGCTCTCGGATCTGTCCGGCTTTTCCGCCCCCCTGGTCGGCGTGGAGGCGCGGATGCGCACCATCCGATTCGGACCCGAGCTCGCGCTCTCGATCGAAGCGGACTACGCGTATCGCGGCCACTCCGAGATCCTTCGCGCCGGCGCATCGAATCTGATGGCGCAATCCCGGGTCGACCTGCTGCAGCTGCATCTCTCCGCTGCATGGCGCCGTCGCTTCGGAGACCGGAACACCCTCTGGCTCGCCGCCGGCCCTTCGGCGGGAATCTACTGGACGCGGCTCAGCGTGGAAGGGTCGCCCTCGCGGCGAACCTTCGCCATCGCACCGGGACTGCAGGCCGCCGTCGGCGTCGAGCGGCGCATGCGCCTGGCGGTTCCATTCCTGGAGCTGCGCGCGGGCTGGATCACCGGGCCAGGCTCACCCATCCTGGTCGGCCCGCTGCGGTCGGTCTCCTTCTTCGGCGGGGTGCGCATTGAGACGCTGTAGTGCCCTCCTCGCCTGCGCGCTGGCCTGCGCGCGGACCTCGCCGGCTCCGCCGCCTCCGGTGCCGGCCGCCGTCGATCCGCCCGGCAGCTACTTCGGTCAGCCCACGCTGGTCCGGCTCCGCGGCGCCGGGTTCACGCTCGGCGCCGTGCAGCAGCTCGGCGGCGGAGGCAACATCGCGCTCGAACAGACGTTCCGCGCCTTTCTCGGGACGGCGCAGCTGCAGAACGTGCGCTGGGTCGATTTGAACACCCTGCTTGCCATCGTGCCCGGCAGCGTTCCGCCGGGGTCGTACGGATTGTCCGTCGAAGGCCCCTACGGCAGCGGGAGCACGGCAGGCGGGGTGTTCCGCGTGGTCGATGCCGTGCCCGCCTCGCTCAGCGCCAGCGCGGTGGCTCCGGCCGGAGTGCACGTCGGCGTGCAGCTCACGGTTTCGCAGACCATCGCGAACACGGGAGGGATGACCGCGCTCGGTGTGGCGGCAGGCCGGCCACAGAAGAGTGGACCGCCTGCGACCGTTCAGGCGCCGGTCGGAGCGACGGACATTCCCGCAGGCGGCAGCGCGATCTTCACATGGCGCGTGGTCGCGAGCGCGACGGGCACGCTGCAGCTCACCCTGCCCGTGGCCGGGATTGACGAGGTCGACCACCGGACGCTCCGCGCGCAGTCGACGGTGGCCGTTTCCATCGTCTCTCCCGCCCATCTGGTGGCGACGGCTCAGCCCGTTTCCTCGCCCCAAGCGGTCGGTCTGCCAATCCAGCTCTCCCTCGACGTTCTCAACGATGGCGGCTCCGATGCCTTGGGCGTCCTGCCGGCCGCGCTCGCCGGAACGACCAACGTGAGCGTGCTTGCTGCTCCCGTGGCGCAGGACGTTCCAGCAGGCGCCACGCGCTCGTTCCGCTGGACGATCAAGGGGACGGCGCCCGGCACCGCGACGCTGGGCAACAGCGGCGGCGGAACGGATGCGATCGACGGCTCTTCGGTCGCGTTCGCGCCGGTCCAATGGAACCCGATCAGCTTCGTGACCGAGGCGGCTCTCGATGCGACGTTGACCGTTCCGCCCGGCGTGCTTCCCGGAGAGACGCTCACGGTCGCGTTCGCGGTCACCAACCCGACCGGCGTTGGAGCCCTGGCCGTCCAGCCCTCGCTGGTGCTCTCCGGAACGGCGGCTGCTTCGATGGTCCTGGTGAGCGCCCCGACCGCTTCCGACATCCCCGCCGGCCAGACCGTCACCTTCACCTGGACGTACACCGCGGGCAGCCCGGGGGCGCTGCAACTCGACGCCAGCGCGAGCGGCAGGGACGCCAGCTCGGGCGCGCAGGTCTCCGTGTCCCGGACGGCGACTACCCAGGTGTCCGACGCGGCGCCGCTCGCGCAGGATCCGTTCGCGGACGGGACCGGCTTCTCGTACGTCTTCGCATATTCGGGGCGGGTCTATCTGGGGCCGAGCGGCGACGGTACTCGCGCGGTGCGCATGCAGCCCAATGGGACAGGTGTCGAAACCGTGCAGTTGGCTTTCCAGCCCGACTCCGGAAAAAACCAGAACCAGGCTTCGCCGCCGCCGGCAGGATTCCCCTCGCTCGGCTATGTCGGCTGTACTCCCGACAGCCTGCAGTGCGGTCCGGACAACGAGGACGGCCGCGCCCTGTATACGGCGTTCTTCTCCGGTGGCACCGAATGGCTGTTCGGCGCAGGCAACCGGCAGACGAGCGTGATCAAGCACGCGTACTTCACTACCGATACGAGCACGGCCCCTTCGTTCAGCTACACCCCTCTGAACGTCGGGGGAGGGATGCGCGGCGCTTCTTCTGCGGCGGCCGCCGGCACGACGTTGTACGTCGGCATCGTGAACGGCGGTGGGTCCGGAGTGCCCGCGATCCTTCCCATTCCGCAGCCTTTCACCAACGCCGGCAATGCGGTGTTTCCCAGCCAGCTGATCAACACCAACGGCACGGCCCTCGTCGACTCCATGGTGGGCTTGAGCGGCGTCCTCTATGCGGCGAACGCCGGCGGCTGCGTGCGCTACGACGGGACCACCTGGAGCGCGTGCACTCCCTCCGCCACGCAGTGGGCCCTCACGCCGGTCACTACCGCGAAGTCGAGCGACTTCTTCCCCGCCGACAAGGCAGTGCCCCAGATGGCGGTCTTCGGCGGCAAACTCTACATGGCGCGCAACACCACCTCGGGGCCCCAACTCTGGATGTGCAACACGGCGGCCTGCGCTCCGGCGGACTGGGCCCTGGCAGCCGCCAACGGCACGGGAAACACGAACCTGTCGCAGTTCGCTGATACGACGCTCAACACCGTCTCCCTGCTGGTGGCCACCTCGCAGCACCTCTACGTCGGCTATGACGCGTCCTCTGGAGTGGTCCTGTATCGATCGACGAACGCGTCTCCGTCCCTGGCCGCCGATTTCGCGCGCTGGGCGCCTGCGGGCCTGGGCGCCGGAATGACGCAGATCGTGGACGGACAAGGCCTGAGCTTCGCGGGCAACGACTACCTGTATGTCGCGGCACACGCCCCTTCAGGCGCCGTACAGGTGTATCGCGTCGCTCCTTGACGCCTGAAAACTTGACCAGTGTTCACGCGTTCAGTACCTTGGTGCGGCCATGAGCGAGCCCTTGACCGACCGCCAGGAGAAGATCCTCGCCTTCATCAAGAAGAGCATCCAGGAGCAGGGCTACCCGCCCACGATCCGCGAGATCGGCGAGCACTTCGGCATCCGCTCGACCAACGGGGTGAACGACCACCTCAAGGCGCTCGAGCGGAAGGGTTATCTGTTGCGGGGAGAGTTGAAGAGCCGAGCCCTGAGCGTCATCGACGGGGGCCGCTCGCCGGCGCGCCTTCTGCGGATGAGCCGCCGCGAGCTGTCGGCGGTGGGGGAAGGCGAAGTGGTCCAGGTCCCGGTAGTGGGAAAAGTCGCTGCCGGCGAGCCCATCCTGGCGCAGGAGAACATCACCGATCATGTGCGGATCGACAGCGTGCTCCTCGGAGACAGCGGCCGGAAGGTGTTCGCGCTGCGCGTCTCCGGCGATTCGATGATCGGCGATGGCATCCTGGACGGCGACTACATCTTCGTCCGAAAACAACTCCAGGCCGGCCCCGGGGAAATCGTTGTCGCGATGATCGAAGACGAGGCGACGGTAAAGCGCTTCTACCCCGAGGGCGACCGGGTGCGTTTCCAGCCCTCCAATCCGCGGCTCAAGCCGATCTACGTCAGCCGCGACGACTTTCGCGAGACGCAGATCATCGGCGTCGTGGTGGGCGTCTACCGAAAGATGCACCTGTAGGTCCGGGCTCCGAGAACGTCTGCTGCCCGACAGCCGCCTGTACGAATTTCAGGACTGCGGTCTGGGCCGGAACCAGGGACATTCGCGCACCGGCTGGCGGGGATACTTCTCGGGAACGATCGGGCAGAGGATGAAAACGCTGGTGTTCGTGCGGATATAGCGCGGCGGCGCTGCACAGCGATGACAGAGGCTCTCGGGAAACGGCAGCTCGCCGGCACGCGGATTGCTCATCCTCTCTCCATGCCCATCGACCTGCCTGACGATGCGCGCGAGCTGATCAGCCATTTCGCCGAGCTTCCCGATGAGGATCGAGCCCGGATCCTCGCGTTGGTCCGCGGTCTGAGCTTGTGCCGCACGGTCGAACTGTATCGTGGACGCTGGGCCGCGCCTCGCTTTGCGCGCGAAAGCCCCTCGCGCCGGGCGCCTCAAGACCCGGCATCGCGAGGCAAGGGCGCGACCGATTGAAGCTCCTGTTTGGTAGGAGCAGCGGCTACGGCTCCGGAACCGGGTCGATATCGCTGCCGGTCTGCGATCCCTGGGTCTGGTCCTGCGACCCGCGCGAATTGTCCGCCTGGTTCAGATCCGGGTTGCGCATCAGCTCTTCGCGCTCGCTGCGAGCATGGTGCGGCCGGCCGACTTCGTTGAGCTCCGTTTCGTTCTGACGCTCGGGACCGCGCTTTTTGCTGTTGTCCATGCAGCCAACCTGCGCACTTCGGCGCTGGCACGCGGGGCTCGTCCGAGCGCCCGGATGCGCGCGGAGCGGGCTGGCGGATCAGCTCGGTGCGACGGACGAAAGCGCAATCAGCTCGATCACTGAATCGGCGAACGCGTCGGCCCGGAACGGCTTCAGCACGTATCCGTCCGCCCCGGCCACCTCCGCCTGGGCGCGATCGATCGGCCGTGCGAGCGCCGTGATCACGAGTATCGGGACGTCGCGCAGGTTCGGGGTGGCCCGGATCCGCTCGCAGAGCGCGAAGCCGTTCGCGTCTGGCAGCCGCAGATCGAGGCAGATCAGATCGGGCGTTCCGCGCTCCAGCTGGGCAAAGCCCTGCGCCGCGGTCGCCGCCTCGCGCACACGCATGCCGAGCCGCCGCAGGCACGCGGCCAGCAGCCGGCGAGCGTCGGGATCGTCTTCGATCACCACTGCTTCCTGATCCTGTAGCGATCGCGAGGCGCCCGGCACGCTCGATAGATGCCCAAGGGTGGTGCGCACCGCAATGGGTAGGTGCAGGGACGCAAATGGAAGCGCGTGCCCATGACGGATTTCTCCGTCCCGGCACGGCGCCGATCCTGCCCAGGGAACGCGCGGTTGACAGGGAGCAGGCTCGCGCGTCACACCGTGTCGCATGCCGGGCGTGGAGAGCGGTTTGCGGCGGGCGCGGCAGAGGAACGGTCTGAAACAGGCCGAGCTCGCCGTGCGGGCCGGCATCAGCCGGCAGACGCTGAGTGCACTCGAGGCCGGACGCGCTCAGCCCTCCACGGCGATCGCGCTGAACCTCGCCCGCGCCCTGGGCTGCCGCGTCGAGGAGCTCTTCTGGCTCCGCGAGGAGGGGGACGTGATCCGGACGGGGCTGGCATCGCCGGCGGGCGGCTCTCGTCGCGTCCTCGCGGGGCGGGTGGCGGGCCGCTGGGTGGCCCACCCTCTGCGGCTCGATGATCCTCTCTCGGTGATCACCCCTGCCGACGCGCTGCTCGCGCGCGGACGCCTGCGGCTCCTGCGCCCGCGAGAGTCTGTGGAAGCGAACGTGTTGATCAGCGGCTGCGACCCTGGCCTCGCGGTGCTCGCGGGCCGCGTGGCGGACCGCTGGGCCGGCCAGCGAGTCTGCTGGATCGGCGCTTCCAGCGCGGCCGCGCTCGCCATCCTCGCGCGCGGCGAGGCGCACGTCGCAGGCGCGCACCTCTTCGACGAGGAAGCGCGGGAATTCAACGTTCCCTTCGTCCGTCGCGCTCTCGCCGGCCGCCCGATGGTGGTGGTCACCTTCGCCCACCTCGAAGAGGGTTTCGCGGTCGCTCCCGGCAATCCCCGCCGCATCCGCAAACCGGAGGACATCGCGCGCCCGGGCGTTCGCTTCGTCAACCGCGAACCCGGCGCGGGCGCGCGCCGCCTCCTCGATCGCCTGCTGCGGAAGGCGAAGGTGCCCGCCTCCGCGGTGAAGGGCTACGATCGCCTGCTCGGGGGGCATCTCCAAGTTTCGCAGGCCATCGCCATGGGCGCGGCGGACGTAGGCGTGGTGGCGCGCAGCGCGGCGGTGGCGCACGGGCTCCATTTCGTCCCGCTCTCGGAAGAGCGCTTCGATCTGGTGTTTCCCAAGGAGTGGAGCGGCGATCCGCGCGCGGCGCGGATGGTGGAGACCCTGGAAGGCCGCGCTTTCCGGCGCGAGCTGGCGAGCCTGGGCGGCTACGACACCCGCCAGTCCGGACATCTGGTCACCGAGCTTCCGTAAAGCCGGCTTGACACTTTGTCGCCCTTACGCGACACGTCGGCGCATGTCCACCCTCTGCGCGCTCCTCGCCGCCAGCCAGCTGACGGTATTCGCGGCCTCTTCGCTGCGGGACGCGTTCCTGGAGTTGGGCGGGCGGTTCGAGGCGGAGCACCCGGGCGTGGCAGTTTCGTTCAACTTCGCCGGATCGCAACAGCTGCGCACCCAGATCGAGCACGGCGCCCGCGCCGACGTGCTCGCCACGGCCGATGAGCAGCACCTGCGCGCGCTCGAGGAGAGAGGTCTCGCGGAGGCGCCGCGGACCTTCGCGCGCAACGAGCCGGTGATCGTCGTCCCCTCCGGCAATCCAGCGGCGATCCACTCTCTGCTAGAGCTTCCCCGCGCGCAGAGGATCGTCGTCGGCGCGCCCGATGTGCCCATCGGGGCGTACACGCTGCGCATCTTCGAGGCCGCATCGGCGCGCTACGGCCAAGGCTTCCGCAGCGCCCTCGAGGCGCGCATCGCCTCGCGCGAGCTGAACGTCCGGCAGGTCCTCGCCAAAGTCCGCCTCGGCGAGGCGGATGCGGCCATCGTGTACCGGACCGACGCGCTCGCCGCCCACGAGGCTGTGGAGACCATCTCCATCCCCGCGGACCTCAACGTCGTGGCGGAATATCCGATCGCGGCTCTCCGGGAAGCACCGCAGCCCGCGCTCGCGCGAGTCTTCCTCGAGCTCGTGCTTTCGCAGGCCGGTCGCGCGTTGCTCGGACGGTACGGGTTCCGATGAGCTCCCGTTCCTGGAGCGCCGTCCAGCATTCGGCGACCATCCTGCTGGTGTCGTTTCTCGTACTGCCCGTCGTCGCGCTGGCGTTGACGTTGAGCTGGAGCGATCTGCTGGCGGGAGCTCGCCATCCTCTCCTCCTCCCAGCGCTCCGCCTCTCGCTGACGACGAGCACCAGCAGCTTGACCCTGGTGGTCGTGCTCGGCTCGCTGGTCGCCTGGTGGGTGGCGCGCCATCGGGGGCGGCTGTCGCGGTTCGTCGAGTCCGTCACTCAGCTCCCGGCGGTGATCCCGCCCGCGGTCGCGGGCGTGGGGCTGCTGCTCGCCTTCGGCCGCCGCGGACTTCTCGGCTCCTTTCTCGCGCGACAGGGCCTTTCGCTCGCGTTCAGCACGCCGGCGGTGGTGCTGGCGGAGACGTTCGTCTCCGCTCCCTTCTTCATCCAGGCGGCGATCGCGGCATTCCGGCGCGTGGACGAGAACCTCCTGACCGTCGCCCGGACCCTCGGGGCGTCTCCGTTCCGGTCGTTCCTGCGCGTGGCGTTGCCGCTCTCCGCGCCCGCCCTGGTGGGAGGGGCGGCGATGAGCTGGGCGCGATCCCTCGGTGAGTTCGGCGCCACCCTGCTCTTCGCCGGCAACCTGACCGGTCGTACGCAGACGCTGCCACTCGCCGTCTATACCGCCATGGAATCGGATCTGCGCGCAGCGCAGGCGCTGGCCCTGATCATGGTGGCGGTGGCATTT
>VBKQ01000201.1 GCA_005879505.1 Deltaproteobacteria bacterium | reverse complement strand
AGCGCGGAGCATTTCGTCTCCGTGCTGCGCGAGCACGGCATCGGGCTTTCTTTTGGCCGCGACGAGCTGCGCTACGTCGACGACCTTGCAGAGCGCCTCGCGAAGCACAACGAATACCGGGACGCGCTCGGATGCTGGCTCGGCGAAGTGCTGGTCCGCAATTTCGCCGGAGAGTGGGTCCCCGGTCACGCGCTCGGCCCCGCGGTGAAGGTGATGACCGCGGACAAGGGGACGCGGTACCTGTTTCCCCTCGGCTGGGTCTACCGGCGCGCGGATGGCGGCAAGGCCGAGAGCATCGCGGCTAAGCTCCACCGCGAGCTTGGATACCCGGACCCGGAGCAGCCCGGCAGGTTCACCGATAGCGGAGAACGCGCATGAGCATCCTCGTCAACAGGGACACTCGCGTGGTGTGCCAGGGCATCACCGGGAGCGCGGGATCGTTCCACTCGAAGCAGATGCTCGCGTACGGCACGAACCTCGTCGCAGGCGTCACCCCTGGCAAGGGCGGCCACAAGTTCGAGGACCGGATTCCGGTGTTCGACACCGTATCCCAGGCCGTTCGCGAGACCCGCGCGAACGCCAGCGTCATCTTCGTCCCCCCTCCGTTCGCCGCCGACTCGATCCTCGAGGCGGTCGACGCCGGCCTTCCCCTCGTCGTCTGCATTACGGAAGGGATCCCGATCGCCGACATGGTGAAGGTGAAACGCGCAATGGACGGATCGGCCACGCGCCTCATCGGACCGAACTGCCCGGGCGTGATCACGCCCGGCGAATGCAAGATCGGCATCATGCCCGGGCACATCCATCGCAGGGGACGCATCGGGATCGTCTCGCGCTCCGGCACGCTGACGTACGAGGCGGTGCATCAGGTGACGCAGCTCGGGATGGGACAGAGCACCGCCGTCGGCATCGGCGGCGATCCGGTGCACGGTCTCACCTTCGTCGACTGCATGAAGCTCTTTGCCCAGGACGCGGAGACGGACGCCGTGATCCTGATCGGCGAGATCGGCGGCGGCGAAGAAGAGGAAGCGGCCGACTGGATCAAGTCGAACTACAAAAAGCCGGTGGTCGGTTTCATCGCTGGAGCGACCGCGCCTCCCGGCAAGCGCATGGGACATGCCGGCGCCATCATCTCCGGGGGAAAGGGCACCGCGCAGGACAAGTTCCGCGCCCTGCGCGAGGCCGGGGTGCATATCGCAGCGGGACCCCACGAGCTCGGGGCGACCCTGAAGTCCCTCAAAGTCTAGGGGGACATGACTAGATGGTGTCCCCTTGACGGTGAGCGGCGCTCGGCTGTCTGGCATGTCGATAGGCTTGACGGCGACGGTCCGCTCCGTGTAAAGAAGCCCGCTTTTTCAAGGAGCTGTGTCCATGGCCGTCAAGCTGCGCCTCGCCCGCCGGGGCGCGAAGAAATCGCCCTTCTATCACGTCGTTGCGACGGACTCGCGGAACCCGCGCGACGGCCGCTTCAACGAGGAGATCGGCACGTACGATCCGAACCACACCCCTGCGCGCATCAATCTCAAGACCGATCGCCTCGAGCACTGGCTGAAGATGGGTGCCAAGCCGAGCGCGACCGTCGCCCAGCTGATCAAGCTGGCCCGCAAGTCGGCGGCACAGCCGCCCGCCCGGTAGGCTGCCGTGCCGCAGCCCCTCGCGATCGGAAGGGTCGCGAGGGCCCATGGTATCCGCGGGCGGGTGCTGATCGCGCCGTACAACGCCGGTTCGGAAGGGCTTTGCCGCGCGCGGCGAATCTGGCTAGGCGAGCGGGAGTTCGAGGTCGATCGGGCGCAGCGGGTGACGCAGGGTTATCTGGTCGCGCTGCGCGGGGTAGGAGATCGGGACCAGGCGGACGCGCTGCGCGGCGAAGAGGTGCGGGTCGATCGCGCGGAGCTGCCTGCCCTTGAGGCAGGGGAGATGTACGCCATCGATCTCATTGGCTACCAGGTGTCCGACCCGCAGGGGACCGTGCGAGGTGTCGTCGAGGATCTGGAGGAGGCGGGGCCGCAGGACTTGCTCAGGCTGGATGGCGGGACGCTGGTGCCGTTGTCCCTGGTGACGGAAGTGCAGCCGCAGGCGCGGCGGATCGTGGTCGACGCGCCGGAAGGTTTGTTCGATCTGGAGGAGTAGCCGTGCTGTCGGTCGAAGTCCTCACCCTGTTTCCGCGCATGGTCGCGGCCCCGCTCGAGGAGAGCATCCTCGCGAAGGCTCGCGACAAGGGCCTGCTGCGCGTGCAGGTGACCGATATCCGCGACTTCGCCGGGGGCAGACATCGCGTCACGGACGACGTGCCGTATGGCGGGGGCGCCGGGATGGTGATGAAGCCCGAGCCGCTCGTGGCGGCGATCGAGGCCGCCCGCCGGCGCGAACCGTCGGCGCGCGTCATCCTCCTTTCGCCGCAGGGCGCCCGGTTCGATCAGGGCAAGGCGCTCGAGCTGGCGGGCCGGGGGGCGCTGATCGTCGTTTGCGGCCGGTACGAGGGGGTCGACGAGCGCGTGCTGCGCTGGGTCGACGAGGAGATCTCGCTGGGAGATTTCGTCCTCACCGGCGGCGAGTTCGCGGCGCTGGCAGTGATCGACGCCGTCGCGCGTCTCGTGCCGGGTGTGCTGGGCAACGAGCTTTCCGCACAGGCGGAGAGTTTTTCCCGCGATGGGCTTCTCGAAGGGCCGCAATACACGCGGCCGCCGGACTTCCGCGGTCTCCGGGTTCCGGACGTGCTCCTCTCCGGCGACCATGCGAAGATCGCGCAATGGCGCCGGGAGGAAGCGGTGGCGCGCACACGCGAGCGCCGCCCCGATCTGCTCACACGGCAAAAGGCTTGACGGAGAATTGTTTTTGGGCGACCGGTAATCACAGAGGGTACGAAGATGCGTTCGAAGGCGATCGAGCTGGTGGAGCAGCGGAACGTCACGCCGGAAGTCCGGGGCCAGGTTCCGGAATTCCGCGTCGGCGACACCGTGCGCGTGCATACGAAGATCAGCGAAGGCGACAAGGAGAGAATCCAGATCTTCGAGGGCGTGGTCATCCGGCGCAAGCGCGGTCACGCGAACACGACGTTCACCGTGCGAAAGATGAGCTACGGCGTTGGTGTCGAGCGCATCTTCCCGCTCTATTCGCCGCGCATCGACAAGATCGAAGTGGTCGCCAGCGGCAAGGTGAAGCGCGCGCGCCTGTTCTATCTGCGCGAGCTGCAAGGCAAGGCGGCGCGGCTGAAGAGCGCAGAAGAAGGTGGGGCCGCGCAGTAGCAGAGAGCGCCGGGAGGGGCGAGCGTGCAGCTCACGGAGCTGCTGTTCCAGAAGGTGAAGGACCTCCCAGGGGAAGGCCAGCTCTCGCTCAAATCGGGGTATGTGGCGGTGGTGTCGAAGGCGTCTTCGCTGCGCGTAGCCCTCACCGCGCCGGTCTGTCCCGCTCCCGACGATCCCAAGCGCCTCGCCGATGGCGCCGGGCCGACGCGCGTCGGTGTCGGCCTGGTTTCCGGCGAGGGAAAGTCGTATCGGCTGCTTCGCGAGCTCGGCGGCTCGCGGCAGCTCTTGCGCTTCGACGCGGCCACCAAGAAGTTCGCGGAAGTCACCGAAGACCAGCTGGAGATCGACTCCTTCCTGCGCGTCGAGTGCGGCATGCCGCCCGGCGACGCGTACACCGGCTTCTTCGTGCTCGAGATCAACGAGCTGCCTTCCCTGCGCGGCAAGGCGGCCGCGGCGGCGAGCGAGGCGTACGTCGATCAACCTCGCGTGCGCGCGCTCAAGGAAGAGCTGGAGATGACGAAGAAGTTCGAGGCGACGCAAGACCGCCTCTTCAAGGTCGCCCAGCGGCTGCACGATCTCAAGGTGCTTGCGCAGAACCTCCAGGACGCGGAGACGGACCTCGCCGCGGTGCAGGATGAGTTGAAGCGATCGCCCTGGTCGCCGGAGGAGATCAAGGACCTGACGGCGAAGGCCTCGCGGGTCAAGGAAGATCTGAAAAGGCGCGACGACGCGCTCGCGGACATCTCGAAGAAGCGACAGAAGGCCGCGCAGACGCTGCCGCCTCCGGAGTCGGTGTGGACCAGCGGCTGGTTCTACGGGGGGCTGCTGCTCGGCATCGGCATCGACGCGCTGGCCTTCGTCCTCAGGCGGCCGCCGATGGCCGGGTTCGCGCTGGTCCCCTTTCTTGCCCCTCTGATCGTCATCCTCCGCTGGATCGAGGGGGACGAAGCCGACAAGCAGGCGGCGACCTACGCGCAAGAGCTGAAGGAGCGCGAGCTGAAGATCAAGAAGGACTACGAAGCGGAGCAGGCGCAGCTGAAGTCCGCGATGCGGACCGCGAAGGTGGACTCGCCGGTGGATCTGCTCGCCATGTTCAAGGACCGCGAGCTGGTCGTGAAGCGCCGCGAAGTGGCGCTGGCGAAGCTGCAGAAGCTCAAGCTCGAGCCGGAGGTTTCGCGGCTGGCGGTCGAGATCCCGCTGCTGGAAACGGAGAAGGCGAAGCTCGAGGACCAGGTCCATCAGACGGGTTTCTCGCG
>VBKQ01000200.1 GCA_005879505.1 Deltaproteobacteria bacterium | reverse complement strand
ACGCTCCTCGAGCGCTACGGGGCGCGCGTGCTGCCGGCGAACGATGCGCGGGAGTGCTTCCAGTTGCTGGCGGCGAATCCGCGCGTGGATGTCGTCTTGATGGACGTGATGATGCCGGAGATCGATGGCCTGGAGGCGACCCGCCGCATCCGGGGCAGGCCGGAGTACGAGCGCCTTCCCATCGTCGCGCTCACCGCCAAGGCGCTGCCCGGCGACCGCGAGCGCTGTCTCGAGGCCGGGTGCTCCGATTTCGCGACGAAGCCCGTCGATCCCGATACGCTGATCGCGCTGATCTCGAAGTGGAAAGGGGCCGGCCATGGAGCGCAGTGAATCCGATCGCATCGTTCCCAGCGTGCTGCTGGTCGACGATCGGCCCGAGAACCTCCTCGCGCTGGAGGGCGTGCTGAAACCGCTCGGAGCGCGGCTGGTGAAAGCCCGGTCCGGCGAGGAGGCGCTCCTGCAGCTCCTGCGAGAGACGTTCGCGGTGATCCTGCTCGACGTCCAGATGCCGCGGCTCGATGGCCTGCAGACGGCGGAGCTGATCAAGCAGCGGGAACAGACCCGGCACATCCCCATCATCTTCATCACGGCGCTCAGCCGTGAAACCGCATACATCTTCAAAGGATACCAGCACGGCGCGGTCGATTACCTGCTCAAGCCCGTAGATCCCGAGATCCTGCGCGCGAAGGTGCGGGTCTTCTGCGATCTGTTCGTCCGCGGCGAGCAGATTCGCCGCCGCGCGTTCGAGAGCGAAGCAAAGGACGTCTTCCTGGCGGACGTGATCCACGAACTGAAGACGCCGCTGGCGGCCGCCAAGGCGCAAGCCCAACTCGCGCTACACCAGGTGGGCGAGCAGCGGACTGACGCCGGCACGGCGCGGGCGCTGCGTCTCATCTCCCAGCAGATCGATAGGCTGAACCGGTTGGTGGGGGACCTGCTCGAGGCGAGCCGCCTGGAGGCCGGAACGCTCGAGATCGAGCCCACGGAGTTCGATCTCAGCGCGCTCCTCGAGGACATGCGCTCGCGCATGCAACCGCTCGGCGAGCGGCACCCGATCCGCGTCACCGCTCCGGAGCGCCTCTCCATCTTCGCGGACAAAGGACGGATGGAGCAGGTGCTCTCGAACCTGCTCTCGAATGCGATTCGCTATTCTCCGGAGGGGGGCGAGATCGAAATCAACGCGCATGAGAATCGCGATTCGATCCAACTATCGATCAGCGACCGCGGCCTGGGAATCCCGAGGGAGCACCAGCCGCTGATCTTCGAGCGCTTCGGACGCGCCCACGGCACCGTGTTCGGTGGCCTCGGATTGGGCCTCGCCATCAGCAAAGGAATCATCGAGCGGCATGGCGGCAAGATCTGGTTCGTGTCCAGCGGCAAACCCGGCGAAGGCAGCGTGTTCCACATCCAGCTGCCAAAGCGTCCGCCCGCCACCTCTGCCTGAGCGGGCGCTGCAGGGGTTGCCCTCAACGTTCCGCGGCCATCCGCCGGGCCAACGCTTCCATCTCCGGCCCGGAGACGTCGCCGACCAGCAGGAACCGCAGTCCGCCCGACCTCCAGCGCCAGGAGCTGAACCCGCGCACGTTCCCTCCCGCCGGCGCAGCGTCCCGCGCTCCGTCCGCGTCGAGGATGAAAAGGTTCAACAGGTGCTTCCCGTGGCGATAGACGAGCGCGGCGGCCGGCCGCCCGTCGAGATAGTCCAGCCGCCCGCCGGCGAGCTCGAAGCCCTCGGCCGCGTAATCGCGCACGGGGACGGCGAAGCCGACCTTTCCTTCGAACCATGGCTTGACGGTGTGCTGATCGCTCGTGGCCACGTCCATGGCGTGATCGAGCTGCAGCGACCGCGCGTGCGCTGCCACCGCTTGCTCCACCAGCGCATCGCGGCGCGGGAGCGCGACGAGCACGGCGGCCGCGGCGGCAAGGCCCAGCGCCGCCCCGGCCCACGCGCGCCTGGAGGTGCGGGGACGGACCCGGCGCAGCAAGCGATCCTCGAACCCGGGCGGTGGCTCGAACCTCCGCAGATGCGCGCGCGCTGCCTCGCTGAGCGCCCGCAGTGAGGCCGCCTGCCGGGTACAGGTGGGGCAGCGGGCGACGTGCTCGCGCAGCTCCAGGACGGAGCGCGCGTCCAGCTCGCCGTCCAGTTCCAGCTCGACCAGGGGGGACGCCTCGGCGCAGGTCATCATGACACGCTGGCCTTTCTTGCCGCACCGCCGAGCCGTGCCTGCAACTCGCGGCGCGCGCGGGACAGCCGCGACATCACGGTGCCGATGGGCGCTCCCGTGACGTCCGCGATCTCCTTGTAGGACATCCCTTCCAGCTCGCGGAGGACGAACGCCTCCCGGAACTCGGGCCGCAGCGCCGCGACTTCCTCCTGGATGCGCTTTGCCTGATCGGCGCGCAGGAGCTGCGCCTCGGGCTCGGGCGTGAGCTGCAGAGGGAGCACCGCGGCGGAGTCGCGCTCGTCGTCGAAGGCTTCCTCCGGCTCGCCGCGCCGAGCGATGAAGGACCAGCAGGTGTTGCGCACGATCGCGAGCAGCCAGCTGCGCGCTCTCTCGCCGTGAAACGTGTCGAAGTACCGGAATGCGCGCATGAAAGCCTCCTGGAGCACGTCCTCCGCGTCCGCCGACTCCCGGAGCAGCCAGCGCGCGAGGTTGTAGGCGGCGCCCATGTGCGGACCTATCGTCCGCTCGAAGTCACCGAACTTCGCGGCACCGGTCATTGCTGCTCCCTCATGCGCAGTGACTCGAATCGCGCCGCGGATATTCCCGCGCCTCCGGCCTTCATCGGATGCGCGGGCCGCCGGCGGTGCAGACGAGCACGCCGAGCAGGCCGAGTCCCGAGAACGCCAGCGGAGCCAGCGCCGGAGGGGCCGTACCCGGCTTTTCTCCGCCGTCCTGGCCGGGCTTCAGCATCCATGCTGAAGCGACGCGGCCGAAGGCCTTCAAGGGGTGGCCGTCGGAATGGAACCAGGCCCCGAGCAGACCGACGGCCGCGGCCAGGGCGAACAGAGCGCTCAGGATCTTGCGCGTCCTGCCCGTCCAGGCGAGCCAGGCGGGAACTCCCGCCGCGAGCAAGAGCGCGGCGCAGGTCAGCGGGATCCAGCCCCGCCAGGTCTCGCCGAGGACCTCGCGGTGCTCGAAGCGGACTTCGACGAGCAGGAAGGCCGCCCCCGAGAGGAGCACGCCAGCGATTCGTTTCTCGATCATGTCGCCGGGACTCGGACCACCGCGCGGTTATTCCTGGCGCGAAGCGAGGGAATTTCGCGGCTCCTTCCGGAATCGCTCCGACCGGACAGGACATGGCCTTCGGCCAGTGGAGCACACGATGAAGAAGCGAGTGATGACGATCGTCTTGCTGTCGGTTTGCGCCTGCGCCAACGTCTCCCGCGGTGCGCCGCGCGACGATGCGCTGAGCGGGACATGGCGCGGTGTCGTCCGCAAAGGCTTGCTCGAGAGCGTCGTCCTCATGGAGTTCTCGCGGGCAGGGTCTGGCTACCGCGGGAAGTACTGGGGCATGGCGCCGCTCGGCGCGCCGGTCCCGCTGGGCAGGATCGAGCTCGGGCATTCCGTGCGGTTCGAGATCCCGGACCTGGGGGTGTTCGACGGCGAGATCAGCGGCGAGACGATGAAAGGCACTCTCGAGGACGCGCAGGGCAGCGGCTCGTTCCGCCTGGAAAAGCAGGCCGACTGGGACGACCCGCGGCTCGGGACGTAGCCGCGCAGCGCCACGCGAGTCGCTAGAACCGTGCCTGCAGCTGCACACGGCCCTCGTAGATATTCGAAGCAGCCTGCAACTTCCGTGGCATCTCGGCTGAGATGATGAAATCCATCGTGCCCGTCGAGGCGAGCAAGTCCACACCGATCGGTACGTAGTCGGCGGACGAATATGCTCCAAACACATGACGGTAGCCGGCGCGGACCTGTGCCGCGAGCAACGGAACGACCTGCACGAGGACGCCGAGGGGGATCCCGACGGAAGCGGTCCGGACCCGGCCATTCACGTCGATGGTCACGAGGTCGTCGGCGAATGAAAGGGAGGGCCAAGGTGAAAACCGAGGGCCGATCGGCGGAAGGCCCGTGAAGCGGCCGCTGATCAGCGCGACGCGCTCGGCGAGAAGAGGAATCCGCAAGGACATACCGATCCCGCCGGCGAACCCGGGCGTTTCTCCGTGGACCCTGGTGTCGTACACCCCGGTATCCAGGCGCACGGCGACATGTTCGTGGGCGAGATACGTGGTGCGAATCGCTAGATGGTCGAAGCCGCCGTTCGGTGCGATCCGGGGCGCCGCTGAGAGGCCAAGTTGGACCTCGTCCGTAACACCGACGTCGAGCCCGAGGAGAACGCGGTGGACGTCGGCGGTGTTCGTGCCGGTGTCTTCACGCAAAGGTTCATATGCTGCGTGAAGCTGGATTTCGTGGCGCAGCACGATCAGGGGCCGTTCGAGGAAGGAGGCATCCGCGCGCACTTGCGGCGATGCGGTAAGCGCGATGATCGCGGCCCAGAGTTTCAACGCCGCACCGTCAGCAGCTTGTTGTCCTCCATCCAGTAGACGCCTCTTTGATCAACCACGACGGAACCGAAGCGCGCGCCGTCCTCGCTGAGCGTGCGGCCACCGCCCGTGGTCGTTTCGACCTCGCGGACGCAGCCGTAAATCGCGCCTGAGGAGTTTTCCTCCGGCGGACCGCCTCCCGCGCTATTGAAACCGGTCCACCAGGCGCGGCCACCGGAGAGCGCGATGGAGCTGACCGCGAACGACGTCTGGATGAGCTGCACGAGCGGAAACGGCGGCTGCCTGGAAACGGTGGAAATCCACGTCTTCGACGGATCGACGACATCCGAGGTTGCGAAAACGACTCTCTCCGGCCCGATCACCGCAGCGAGGACGTTCGATTGGTTGGGGGTCGAGATGAGCTCTTCAACCGGGCCTCCCTGCTTCGGCAGGCGTGCGAGCCGCACACCATCCTGGAGAAAAATGACGTAGTTGCCATCGACCGCGAGCGCAGCGATCGATCCTGGATAGGGGGTGACTGCCGTATCGACCGAGAACAGCGTGGTGATCGGTCCGGTCCCGTTGATATCGATGGCCTGGATCAGGTCGACTACGCCGTTGTGACGATCGTAAGTGCTCCAGTAGACGAATTGCCCGTCCGTGGCGATGGTCCGCAAATCAGCCTGCCCCAGCAGTTGCCTCGAGGGCGCGTTTC
>VBKQ01000199.1 GCA_005879505.1 Deltaproteobacteria bacterium | reverse complement strand
CTCGCGCAGGTGGATTCAGCCGAGGGTCCCGTGAAGCTGATCGATCCGGAACAGCTGCAGCGGGCCATCGACAACCTGGTGGAGGCGTAAAGCGATGCCCCAGAGGCGAGTGCTGATCGTCGACGACGCGCTCTTCATGCGCAACACCTTGCGCGACATCTTCACCGGCGCAGGGTTCGCCGTCGCAGGAGAAGCCGACGACGGCGTGCAGGCCGTCAACCTCTTCCGCGATCTGAAGCCCGATCTCGTCACCATGGACATCGTGATGCCTTACAAGTCCGGCATCGATGCGACCCGCGAGATCGTGCAGCACGATCCCAACGCGGTGGTGATCATGTGCTCGGCGCTCGGGCAGGAATCGCTGGTGATGGAGGCCATCGAGGCGGGCGCCACGGACTTCATCGTCAAGCCCTTTCGCGGAGAGGACGTGCTCGCGGTGGTGAAGAAGGTGCTCGGCGAGTAGACGTCATGGCGCACGCGCCCCACAAGTACCTGCACGCCTTCGTCGCGGAAGCGACGGAGCAACTCGAGCAGCTGGCTTCCGAGCTGGTGAGGATCGAGCAGGAGGTTCCCGGCGGCGCGCTCTGGGATTCGATCTTCCGCCGCGTGCATTCGGTGAAAGGAAGCGCGGCGACCATCGGTCTCTCCGGCGTTGTGGCCATCGCCCATGCCGCGGAAACGCTGATCGGCAAACTGAAGGCGCAGCAGGCGAAGCCCGAGCGGACGCACGTCGACCTGCTGCTGCAAGCGACCGACGAGCTGGTGCAGGAGGTGCAACACGCATCCGGGACCGCCCACGCGCCTCGCGCCGATGAGGGCGCTCCGCTCGCGCTCGCGGCCAGGCTGGCAGAGGCGTCCCGCGTCCTTCCCGACCTGCCTGCTCCGCTGCCGGCGCCCCGGATCGTCGGACAGAAGCCGGTGGCGGATCCGGGGACGCCGAGGCTCGACGTGGCGTTTTCGCTCTCCAAGGCGTGCCAGGCGCCGGGAGCGCGGAGCCTGATCGTACAGCGGAAGTTGAAAGGGCTCGGGGTCCTGCTGGAGATGGACCCGCAGCCGGCCGCGCTGATGCAGAAGAAGGGCGGCGTTCGCGTCACCGCGCTGCTCGCCACCACGCGGCCTCCGGACGAGGTGCGGGCGGCGTTCGACGGGATTCCGGAGGTGGAAGAGGTCGAGGTGAGCGCGGCCCCGGTCGCGAATGCGCCGGAACCTGCGCCGCAAGCGGCGGAAGAGGCTGGCGCCATACGGGCGGTCCCCGATACCGCCGCGACGGAGGAGACGAGGACCGATGCGACCGTGCGGGTTCGCGCGCAGGCCCTCGATCAGCTCCTCGACCAGGCGGCGGAAGTGCTGCACGGGATCGCGCGGCTCCGCGAGGCGGTCCGAACCCTGCCGGAGAACGCGGCGACCCAGTTCGAAGCGGAGATCGACCGCCTGCGGCGGACGGCGCGCGATCTGCACGGCCGCGTGATGAACGCGCGCCTGACGCCCTTCTCCTCGCTCACCGAACGGCTCCCGCGCGCCATCCGCGATCTGGCGCATCGCCTGGGCAAGGAAGTCGAGCTGGAGGTGCAGGGCGGCGCGGTCGAGTTGGACCGCACGGTCATCGAGGCGCTGGCCGATCCGCTCACGCACCTGGTCCGCAACGCCGTCGATCACGGGCTGGAGACGAGCGCGCAGCGGATCTCCATGGGCAAGTCGGTGCGCGGCCTGCTCGTGCTGTCCGCGCGCCGCGAGCGGGACAAGGTGCTGGTCGAGGTGAGCGACGACGGCGCCGGGTTCGACGGCGAACGGCTGCGGCAGCGCGCCATCGACATGGGAGTGCTCTCCCCCGACAAGCTCCCCGACGTCACCGAGCAGCAGAGTTACGAGCTGGCCTTCCTGCCCGGCCTTTCCACCCGCGACGAAGCGACGGAGCTGTCCGGCCGCGGTGTCGGCCTCGACGCGGTGAAGGCCGCGGTAGAGAGGCTCGGCGGCAAGATCGGGCTGCGCTCCGCGCCGGGGAAAGGCTCCCGCTTCACGCTCGAGCTGCCGCTCAGCGTGTCGATGGCAAATCTCTTGTTGGTCCAGGTCGGAGGCGAGCTCTACGGGCTGCCGATGACCCGCATCGTCGCCACCACCGAGTACGATCTCTCGGCGCGCGGAGGAGAAGGATTCGAGGCGCGGTCGCTCGCCGTCATGGGCCAGCTGGTCCGCGCCTATTCGCTGGCGAAGCTCTTCGGCCTTCCGTCGCTCGCGCCTCCGGGTCCGCGGCCGTTCGCGGTGCTGGAAGTGGACGGGATCACCTTCGCGCTCTCGGTGGACCGGCTGGTGGGACAAGAGGAAGCGGTCTTGAAGCCCCTCTTTCCGCCGATCGATCGGATCAAGGGCCTCGCGGGCACCACCGTGCTCGGGAACGGGCGTCCGCTGCTGGTGCTGGACCCGCGGGGCTTGCATGAGCTGGCGGAAGCTTCACAGCGGCTCAGAGGGGCGGCCTGATGAAGCAGCGCCGGCCCGTCACTCCTCTGGAGCTCACTCCTCAGCAGATCGAGGCGATGCGCCAGCTCGCGCAATTCGGTTCCGCCGACGCGGCCCGGTCGCTCGGGCGGCTGCTCGGTACGTTCGTCGAGGCGGCGCCGCCCCGCGTCCAGGTGGCGCCAAAGGGCGCGGTCGAGCGCGTTCTCCAGCCGGACGGCGCCGCGTTCTCGGTTCATTTCGAGGTGGAGGGCGGAGCACGGCTACGCTGGATGATGCATGTGACGCAGGAGGGAGCGACGCTCATGGGTGGCCTCCTGCTCGGCGCGCCGGGCGGGGCCATCCAGAAACCGACGCTGTATACGAGCGCGCTCGCCGAGATGTCGAACATCGTGGTGTCGAGCTACGTCGGCGGCGTCGCGGCGGCAGTCGGGTTGACGCTCGTGCCGTCGATCCCGCACGTCGGCTCCGGCACGCTCGCCGAGACCATGCAGGCGGCATTCGGCGATCTCGATTCCGCCCTGCTGCTGGTGACGGACCTGCGGCTTCCGGGCGTTCGCTACGCGGGTCGCATCGTGGCGACGCCCGTGGAGGAATCCCTTTCCCGCCTGCTCTCGATGCTCGGCGTCGTGTGATAGATCGCGCCCGATGGATGCGCGGGCGCTGCGGGAATTCCTCGAACAGGTCAAGGCGGGCGAGATCGCCGTCGAAGACGCCGTCCGGCGCCTCGGCGAGTTGCCCATCCAGCAGATCGCCGAGTTCGCGCAGCTGGATGGCGAGCGAGCGCTGCGGATGGGAGTACCGGAGGTCATCTACGGGGAACGCAAGCGGCCCGAGCAGATCGGCGCCCTGATCGCGCGCCTTGTCTCGCTCGGACAGGCCGTGCTCGTGACCCGGATGGCGCCCGAGGCGGAAGCGGCGGCGCTCGCGGCCGCGCCGGCCGGCCGGTACGATCCGATCTCGCGCACGTTTTCCGCTCCGCCTCCCGCCGGGCCGCCGCCCCGCGAAGGCCTCGTCGCGGTGGTCTGCGCCGGGACGACGGACATCCCCGTCGCCGAGGAGGCCTGCGCGACCGCGCACCTCGTTGGTGCGCAGGTGGAGCGCCTGTACGACGTGGGCGTTTCCGGTTTGCACCGTCTGCTGCGGCATGCTCCTGCATTGCGCGAGGCCGATGCGGTGGTCGTCTGCGCGGGAATGGAGGGAGCGTTGCCATCGGTGGTGGGAGGGCTCGTGGCGCGTCCGGTGATCGCCGTCCCGACCAGCGTCGGGTACGGCGCTTCGCTGGGCGGAATGGCGGCCCTGCTGGCGATGCTGAACTCCTGCGCCGCCAACGTCTCGGTGGTGAACATCGACAACGGCTTCAGCGCCGGCTTCGTCGCCGCATTGATCGCGCGCCAGTCGCACGCCGCGCGCTCGGGAAAGGAGCGTCCACGGGAGGCGCGCAGCAGATGAGCACGCTGGTCCTCGAACCGGTCGGAGGAATCGCCGGCGACATGGTGGTCGCCGCGCTCCTCCACCTCGGCGCTCCCCGCGCGGCATTGGACGACGGCCTGCGCCGCCTCGGGCTTGCCGGCGTATCGGTGGAAGTGCGCGAGGTGGAGATCGCCGGGATCCGGGCGCTGCACGCCGACGTCCGCGCGCCGGTGGAGGGCCATGCGCACCGGCGGTGGCGCGAGATCCGGGATCTGCTTTCCCGCTCCCGGCTGCCTCCCCGCGCCGCGGAGCTGGCGGAGTCGTGCTTCGCCCTCCTGGCGAAAGCGGAAGGGCGGATCCACGGTATTGCGGCGGACGAAGTCGAGTTCCACGAGATCGGCTCCATCGATTCCGTCGTCGACATCGTCGGGGCCGCGCTGCTCATCGACGCGCTCGCTCCCGGCCGCATCGTGGCCCTCCCTCCTCCGTCCGGCGGAGGTACCGCGCCGACTGCGCACGGCATCATCCCCATCCCCGCTCCAGCCACTCTCGAGGTGTTGCGCGGGCGCAGCCTGCGCCCGAGCGGTCCTGGAGAGCGGACCACGCCCACGGGTGCCGCGATCATCGCCGCCTGGACGGAGGAATCGCCGGCGGTTCCGGAGTTGACCGTCGATCGGATCGGCTACGGCGCGGGGACGAAGCGATGGGAGGACGCGCCCAATCTGCTCCGCGCGATGCTCGGGCGGACGGTGGCGCAGGCGGGCGAGGCCGCCTGGATGCTGGAGACGAACCTCGACGATCTCTCTCCGCAGCTCATCGCCGCCGCGCTGGAGTCGGTGCTCGCCGCCGGTGCACTCGACGTGTGGGTGGCACCGCTCACGATGAAAAAAGGGCGGCCGGGACATCTCTTCGGTGCGCTGGCAGCCGAGGGGGCCCGCGCTGCCGTCGAGGCGGAAATCTTCAGGCAGACGAGCACTTTGGGGATCCGGGCGACGCGCGTCGAACGGCGCGTTCTCGAGCGCGAGATGGTGGAGGTGGACACCCCGTACGGGAAGGTGCGCGTCAAGGTAGGCCGCTTGGCGGACGTAGTGGTGAACGCCGGGCCGGAATTCGAGGATTGCAGGCAGGCGGCCGAGCGGTCGGGTGTCCCCGTGAAGGAAGTGATGGCGGCCGCTCTCTCGGCATTTCGTGGGGCTCGCTGAGTCGCGGTAGAGTCCCCGGCCGGTGAGCGAGAGGCCGACCGTTGCCTGAGCTTGGTAGATCGCCAGTTGCGCTCGTTGGACCGGCGGCGTCGCCGGTCGTCGGCGTCCTTGCCGACGGAGCCGCGCTTGGACCGGATGCGGACGCGCTCGACGGGCTGGTGCGGCTGCCGCACGCCGGCACGGACCTCCCCGCGCTCCTGCGAGCATTGATCCGGGCTGCGCGCGATCGCGGCGAGCTGCAGAGCGAACGGCGGCAGCGCGTCGCGGCGGAACATGAACTCTTGCAGCTGCGCAGGTACGAGGAGAGCGAGCTGCGCAAGACCAAGGAGTTCCTCGAGCGGCTGATCCACGCCACCGCCGACGGCATCGTCGCGGCAGACCTCGCCGGCACCATCCTGCTCTTCAACAAGGGCGCAGAGCGGATGACGGGCTTCTCCGCGGCGGCACTGGTGGGAAAGACCAACGTGCGTGAGCTGTACCCGCGCGGGTCGGCGGAGAGGATCATGCAGCGGCTCCGTGACTCTCGCGCGGCTGGCCAGGAGTTCGGGCGCATGCGCTGCGAGCTGGTGGCGAAGAGCGGCGAGGTGATCCCGGTGGATCTGTCCGCCGCCATCGTCGCCGAGGACGGCCGAGACACCGCCACCGTCGGCGTGTTCCGCGATCTGCGGGAGGAGCTTCGCCGCGAAGCAGAGCTTCGCCGCACCCGCGAGCGCCTCGAGGAAGCGGAGAAGGCGGCGGTCGTCTCCGAGCTGGCCGGCGCTGCGGCGCACGAGCTGAACCAGCCGCTCACCAGCGTCGTGGGCTACTCCGAGCTGCTCCTGCGGCGCACGCAGGAGAACGAGAAGGGGCGCGAGGAGCTGGCCGCCATCCTCCGCGAGGCGGAGCGGATGGCGAGCATCGTGAAGAAGATCGGCCGGATCACGCGGTACGAGACTACGGCGTACGTGGGAAGGACGCGGATCGTCGATCTGGATCGCGCTTCCAATCCGCCGCCACAAACAAGCGTGATCCGGGGCAAGCGGTAGAACCCACTCTAGCGCGGCACTGCGAGGAGCGCGTACGCCTCGACGCTGGGCAGGATGGTCGAGACCGCGAAGCCCGAAGGGTTCAGCGTGATGCGCTCGCCGTCCTTTCCACCGCTGCGCTCCGGCGCGAACCAGTAGGCCGCTCGTCCTCCGCCCGCCGCCTGTCCTGCGATGGTGACTTGCACGCCCTGGGCGGGGGCGAAGGCGCCGTCCTGCAGCTCGAGGTTGACGAAATGAACGTCGAGCTTGCGCTCGGAATCCAGATACGCCCGCGCGAGGAGGCGGCCTCTTCCGGCGAGCGTCACCTGGGCGCGGCCTCGTCCGGTGAGCTCGCGCAATGCGCGCGCGATCGCGGCCTCCTGCGCCGCGTCGTCCAGGGCGAACACGCGACCCTCACCGACGCGATCGAGACCGGACTTCACCTCGGGAAAGAGCGGCTCGCCCGCGCGGCCTTCCTCGTCGATCGGCGTGCACTTGCCGAGCATCAGCACGTCGCCTCCGCCCTCGACATACCGCCGCGCCGCCGCCGCATCCGGAGCCGGGAGCGCGGCTGCGCCCGCCAGCACCAGCAGGCGCGCGCGCACTCCGCCCACCAGGTCGAACCGCACGGCGGGCTGCAGCTGCACGCCGGCCAGCGCGGCCACGGCGGCGGACGTTGCGCGCTGGTGCGCCCCGGTGGTCCAGTGATCGCAGCGGGGCGACAAGAGCACTTCCGCGTCGAAGAGTGGCGCGGACGGCCGGTATCGCTCCCGGGCGAGCGCCAGGAACTGACGATGCTTCGCCAGAGCTGCGCGCGCGTCCTCCGGCGCGTCTTCGGCGATCATCAGATCCGTATCGCACGCGGTTGCGAGCGCCGCGAACAGTTGGACCTGCGCGGCTGTCGCGGAAGCTGGCAGCACGGCCACGGCCGGGCGGAGCCCCAGCGCCGCCCGGGCCGCCAGCAGGGGGAGCAGCGCTGCAAAGGGATCGAGCGAGGGAAGCTCGAAAACCAGCCCGTCCAGATGCCGGCACAGCTCGAGTGCCACGGGCGTGAGCGTCCCCACGCGTCCGAGCACCGCCATCTCCACGCTGCGATTGCGGCGCGCTTCGTCCCGCGCACGGAGGATCGCGCGCTTCGCCGCTTCCACCGATTCCGACAGGCGCAGGAGTTCTTTCTGCCGGGCGAAGGGGCGCTCCCGCAGAGGGAGCGCCGAAGAGCGCAAGGCTTCCAGCGCGTCGAAGGGCTCGAGATGATCGCCCAAGCTCTCGCGCAGGTACTCGACCAGCGCAAGCTCGCAGCTGCGGCAATACCCGGCGCCTTCCGGGCCCAGCCGGTACCAGCGATCGAGGCCCTCGAGCAACACCGCTTCTCCGGACAGCGCCGCCCGCGCGGCGAGCGCCCCGGCTGCGTCGCGGCCTTCCAGGGAGAAAGCGCAGCGGACCGGGACTGGCGTTCCGTCCAGGGCCGCACATCGATCGGCGTCCCCAGAGGGCGCGCCGACATCGGCAGCGACGACCCAAGGGACCTCGCGGACCTGCGGCGCCGGCGCCCCGGTGCCGGCCTCCAGCGCGGGAACGGGCGCGGCGGCCGGCAGCGCGCCTTCCTCCGGAACTCCGGGTGCGCCCGGCTCGGCGGGCGGCGGCAGCGGGACTCCCGCTGGCGGCATGGCGCGCGCGGCAACCCGGATGGGAACGAGAATCGCTTCGCTTCCCGCCGATTTCGCCTCTGCGCCCTGTTCAAGTCCCGACAGGGCGACGTGCCGCGTCTTCGGGAAGGTGACCTCACGCGCCATCGCGGGCGAAACCTAGCACGGCACGATGGCCCGATCCCTGCTCCGCAGCGGGAGGTACCGCTGAGCGAAAGCGAGCGCCCGATTGCC
>VBKQ01000198.1 GCA_005879505.1 Deltaproteobacteria bacterium | reverse complement strand
CAGCTGTCGGTCGCGTTGTGGAACTTCCGCTGAGTCGCATCCTCGCCTGGCGTGTCCGTCCATCCCGGCAGGATGGCATTGCACCGCACCCAATGAATCCGATAGGCATTGGCGACATTCTTCGTCAGGGTCGCCAGCGCGCCCTTCGACGCCGAATACTGGGTGAGGTAGGCCTGACCACAATGGGCGGCCTGCGAGAGGATATTCACGATCGAGCCCGGCTTCTTCGTATCGAGGAGGTGCCGCACCAGGCGCTGCATGAGAAAGAAGGGTCCGCGCACATTGGTGTTGAACGTCTCCTCCCACATTTCCGGCGTGACCTCGAGGAGCGTCCCGCGCGCCGCCGTGGCGGCGGCGTTGACGAGGCCATTCACTGCGCCGAAATGTTCCACCGCCGCATCGATCAAGCGCAGACAATCGGCGACGACCGACTGATCGGTCCTCACGAAGATGGCGTCGACATCCCGCTCTCGCAGCTGGGCAACGGCGGCGGCACCCTTGTCCTCATTGCGGCCAGCCAGCGCGATCCGCCGGCAGCCCTCCTCGACGAGCTGCTCCGCTATGGCGAAACCGATGCCCTGCGCGCCCCCAGTGACGACGGCGATGGTCCCTTCGTTGCGTCTGGTCAGCTCCGCCATATCGCGCTCCTTCGAAATCCCTACATGATATCCAGAAAATCAGCGGACGGTTTGGCCGTAAACTCGAGCGCGTGAAGCTCGGGTGGGAAGAGGCGCGGGCCCTGAGGCTCGAACGCCACCACTTGCATCGGCGCGCGCCGCGCGGCAGCGAGCTGCGCGTCGCCGGGCGGATCTGCGGGCTGCACGCGCAGCTCCTCTCCAGCGCCGTCCTCTCCCTCTGGGCGCGAGTCGAGGGCACGAGCCTGGAGGCGTTCCAACGCGCGCTCTGGCGCGAGCGCACGCTGGTCAAGATCTGGGCGATGCGCGGGACGCTGCACCTCTTGCCCGCGCGCGATCTCCCCGTCTACCTCGGCGCGCTCGGCACCTACCGGCACTACCTCACCCAGGGCTGGGTCAAGTACTTCGGCGTCACGCGCGAGGAGATCGAGCTGGTGATCGAGACGGTGGGCGACGTGCTGCGCGGCCGCGTGCTCACTCGCGACCAGCTCGCCGACGCTGTCGTCGAGCGCACCAGCTCGAAGAAGCTCGGCGTGGTCCTCAGGCAGGGCTGGGGCGTCCTGCTCAAGCCGGCCGCGTACCGCGGCCAGCTCTGCTTCGCAGAAGGCGAAGGGGCGCGGGTGCGCTTCACCCATCCCGGCCCGGTGCGGCAGCTCGAGCCGCCGAAAGCGCTCGCCGAGCTGGCCCGCCGCTACCTCGGGGCCTACGGGCCGGCGACGCGCGAGGACTTCGCTCTCTGGTGGCGCGGCACCTCACGCGCGCAGTCGCAGCGGCTGATCGAATCGCTCGAAGTCACGCCCGTGGATCTCGAGGGAACGCGCGCGTACCTCCTCGCTGGCGCAGCGCGGCCCGCGGCGGAGGCGCGCTCGGTGCGGCTCCTGCCCGCCTTCGATCCGTACATAGTGGGTGCGCCGCGCTCGGGCGGCCTCTTTCCGGCGGCGCACAAAGGTCGCATCTTCCGGCCGCAGGGTTGGATCTCGCCGGCGCTTCTGGTCGATGGCCACGTCGAGGGTGTCTGGCGGCACGAGGGAAGAAAGGCCGCCTCGAGGTGCGGATCGAGCCGTTCGCCCGCCAGCAGCCCAGGGTGCGCGCCAGCAGCCCAGGGTGCGCGCTGGAGCGGCCGAGGAAGCAGAGCGGCTCGCAGTCTTTCTCGGCTCCCGCCTCGACAAGCTGGCGTGGCGCTAGAGCATGGGTCCTATTCCAAGCTCCTCGTGATATCGGCGCATCACGGTTGCGGCGATGCGCTCTGCCGTGAAGGGCGCTACGGTGCGGAGAGCTTCGGCGATCAGGCGCTCCCCCAGTGGCCGGTCGCGCCAGAGCTGTACGAGAGCGCGGGCAAATTCGCCTGGTTCCTCCGCGAGAAGAATGTCGACGCCGTCGCGGCAAGGCAGGCCCTCGGCGGCGATCCTGCAGGCCACGACGGGAACTCCGGCCGCCCATGCCTCGAGGATCTTGATCCGCGTTCCCGACCCTGCGCGCAGCGGAATGGCAGTGGCGAAGGCGCGGTCGAGAAAGGGCTGCACCGAAGGCACGCTGCCGGTGACGATCACGTCGCTCGCGGCGAGCGAGAGCACGGCGGCCGGCGGATTGCGCCCCACCAGTACCAGTCGCGCGCCGGGCAAAAGGTTGCGGCAGCGCGGCCAGATCTTGTGCGCGAGCTCCCGGGCCGCGTCGGTGTTGGGCCTCCAATCGAACGAGCCGACGAAGATGAGATCGCGCCGCTGCGCTATCCTGCTGGGCGAGATCGGCGGCACACCGTTGGGAACGACGCAGACGCGCCGCGCGCCCATCGCGGCAAAGGCCTGCGCGTCCTCCTCCGAGCAAGCGATGACCAGATCCATCTCCCGCGCGATCTCGCGCTCCAGGGCACGGATGCGCCGCGCCTGCCAGAACAGCGCGTGCCGCTGCCAGAGCGGCCTCGACTGCGCCAATCGCTCGACGACCAGCGCTTCGACGTTGTGAGCGTCCAGCACCAGAGCCGCCTGCGGTTGCAGCTTGCGCACCAGCTCCCAGGAGAGAGCACTATGCGGATGGTCGAAGTGAATGACGTCGAAGCTTTGCGTTTCGAGCCGTTCGCGCAGCGCCCCGGGGTGCCATCGGTAGCGGCTGTAGCCGGCGGGCAGCCCGGCGGCGAGGCCGGCGGCCTCCTCGACCAGCGCATCGATCGCGGCCGGTCGCCGGACCAGTTGCACGCTACCGTCGAGGAGCCGCTTGAGCGCAGCGCTGTTCTCGCCTTCGCGCCCCCAGGCGAGGACGCTGAGCTCGACGCTCTGGTCGAGCGCGCGGAGCATGCTCAAGGCGCGGAGCGCGCCGCCCCTGTTGGCGGGAAGCGGAAGGCCTGGCAAGAGGCACAGGACGCTCGGCCGCCGGCTCATGCCGCAGCAACGCCGGCGAAGAGATTTTCCAGAGCGCTGGTCATGGCTGCCGTCGTATATCGCTGCCGATAACGGTCCCTTGCCGCGCGCCCCAAGCGGGAAGCAGTTTCCGGTTCGCGCAGCAGACGAAGCAACCCCTCCGCCAAAGCGACCGGGTCGCGCGGCGGCACGATCAGCCCTGTCCGGTCGTGGTCCACCATGGTCGGGATACCGCCGACCGTAGTCACTATCGAAGGAAGACCGAGCGACATCGCTTCCATGATCGCTTGCGGCAGCGAATCGAGCTGCGTCGGGTGGGTGTGGATGTCGACAACGCTCCAGACGTCGCCGATTGTTCCGGGATACGCGCAGATGCGGACACGGTCGCTGATTCCGAGGCGCCTGGCCTGCTTTTCCAAGTCGTCCGCGTACGAGGAGCCGCCGCGGCGGTACCCGAGCAGCAGGAAGGCGACGTGGGACTCGCGGTCGAGAACGATCCTGGCAGCTTCGAGCAGGACGTCCTGCCCTTTGGTGGGCAGCAGCGTGGCGATCTGCGCAACGATGCGAACGCGCGGATCTTCGGGCAGGCCGATCGCCTTTCGCATCTCCGCGCGCGATCGCGAAGTCGAAGGCGGCTCGATGCCGTTGGGTATGACTTCGACCCGCGCCTCGGGACGTCGCATGAACGACTTCACCTCCTGCGCGCATCGCTCGGAGTCGGTGATGACGGCCGCGGCGCCGCGGAGCACGACGGGGTGCACGCGGCGCCAGAGCCAGAGCGGGTCCCATTGCTCGACCTGATAGGTCGTTATCGTCACCGGAACGCGCATCAATGCGCCGGAAATCGCCCCGACCAGGCTGCCCGAGCCGAGGTGCGCGTCGATGACGTCGATGCCCTTTTCGCGGATGAAGCGGCAGAAGGAAGCAACCGTTCGCGTGAGCATGACGCTGCGATTGAGCGCAGCCACCGGGTTCGCCCGGCGGATTCCGATGTTCGGATAGCCTTCTCCCAGGTCGGTCACGTGGATGCCGGCATCTGCATACAGCTTGCGCATGGTTCCGTTGCGCGAGTCGAAGTCGTGGTTTGGCTTCTTTACGCAAACCACATGATGATCGAAATGCTCCGCGTTCACCGTCCGCGAGAACGATAGGAGCCGGTTCTCGTCGCCGCCGAACAGCAACTCATTGATGAGCGAAACAATGCGGATTCTTCGCTTCATGTCGCTCCGCCTGGTGGTACCGGAAAAGATCGTGCAGGCTCTCGCTGAGCGAGTAGGCCGGAACGAATCCGAGCCGCTGAAGCCGCGACACGTCGGCGACGTGCCGGCGGACGCCGCGGGGCAGGTCATTTCGCGTTGCGATCGCGGTGCTCAAACCCGAGA
>VBKQ01000042.1 GCA_005879505.1 Deltaproteobacteria bacterium | reverse complement strand
GGCTCCGGGTGCGTACGCCCGGAAGTCGCGCACGGGATTGCCGGTCACCGCCAGAGTGGCGCCGTCGAGCGTCGTCTCGATCGAATTCGCGCTCTGCGTCGAGAGCAACATCCGCCCGCCGCTCTGGTCGGCGATGCTCCCCGGTCCGAAGAGCACAGCGCGCATCGGGGATCCGGTGGCGTCCCGCGCGGTCATTGCGGCCTGCGCCCCCGTCAGGACCAGGTCGCCTGCGGTCTTTCCCGCCGCTCCGGCGCGCGCGAAGATCCAGCGCTCCTCGAGAGACGATCCGGGCGATACCACCGCGCCCGCGCCGACGTCATTGGCGTCGAGGGGCGCGACCGGCGTCCGCGAAGCCCACTGTGCAGCGGTCACGGGAACCAGCGCGTTCAGGAACTGCGCCGACGCAGTGGCGCTCGCTGGCCGCACCTGGACCCAGGAGACCTGCCCGTCCGGATCGAACTGGCCCATCTGCTGGGCGGTCTGCGTGCCCGTGGTCGCCGTCCAGGACGCCGGCGCCAGCACCCGCACGCCCAGCGATTGCCCGCTCTTGGCGGTGCCCTGTACCCAGCCGGACGCCGTATCGACGCTGACCCCGTCGTTGAAGTGGCAGATCCAGTCGTACGTGTGCGCGCTCGCGGACTCGATGTCGTCGCGCACCAAGGCGTAGCGGCCGCGCGCGAGGACGACGATGCGGTCCCACCGCGTGATCTGGAGAGTGGACGCGAACAGCTTTGCGCCGGCGCCGCCCGCGATGGCGTAGTCGGCGGTGCCGGTGGGAGCGAACAGCGGCGTCGAGATGCGGCTGAAGAACCAGGGGTTGTTGTAGTTCGAGTCGGAAGCGCGGCTGTCGCCGAGCTCGCCGATTCCGTCCACCAGGAGGACGTTGTGATACGCGCTCTGGTTGGCGGGATACGTGTAATCGGTGCTCTTGCCGGCGTCGTAGCCCATCGCCTCGGGCGCCAGCCACACCCCTCTGCCGAAGAGCCAGAAGCCCAGGTCATCGTTGTGGTCGTGACCCCAGTTGATCCAGCCGCCGGCCGGAGACCCTTGCTGGGCCAGCCGGTTGAAGTTGACCCACCCCCCGTAGACGCCGGCCTTGAACCCGACCGCGAAGTCCCCCGGGTCCCAGCTCGTGTGCAGCGTGGCCGAGCCGATGTCCGGAAAGAAGCCGTCGAGAGGCAGGGTGTGCGGATCGCCGGCCGTGACCGCCGGGTCATAACCTATGAACTCGAAGACGTCGTACCAGAGCTCCGGCAAGAAGCTCCCGCGTCCGACGGCGTGGAGATAGCGCTGCGCGGCCGCCTCGGCGAAGCGATCGCCGAATCGCGACGCCCCGAATCGGCTGATCTGCACCACCATCTGCCCCGGCCAGTGCGTGAAGTCGGCGAAGGGAAGGATCACCTGCTTCGGGGCGTCGGGGATCCCGGCATAGAGGAAGAACTTCCCGTAGCCGCGCAGCAGGCCGATGTCGGTGTAGTCCGATCCGGCCCGGCGCATGGCCTGCCAGAACGGCAGCGCATAGGCGAGCCCGTAGCCCTCGTAGGGCAATCCTTCGTGCCACGTTCCATCCGGGATCTGCCCGATGGTGACCTTCAGCTTGTCCAGATTCGCTTGTGCGAGGGAAAGCCAGCTCGCCGCCCGCGCGTCCTCGCCCTGCATCACGAGGCCGGCCATCCCCAGCGCGCCGGTGTCGATCCAGTTGTGATTCTGGAGATATTCGTCCAGCCACCACGCCGTCGGCAGGGCGTCGGCGACCCTCTGCGCCTCGACGCCGATCTTGCTGGCGACGGTGGCGCGGTCGGCATCCGATAGCGTCAGGTAGATCCAGTCGTAGGCGATCGAATTCCCCAGCAGCATGTGCGCTTCGTTCAGGTCCGGCGTGCTCTCGCCGTAGGCCCAGGTGCTCCAGCCCGCGTAAGTGAGCAGCTGCGTCCGCGCCATCGCCGCGTACCGGGAGTCGCCGGTGAGCTGGTACCCGAAGGCCCAGACAGCGACCTGGTTCCCGAGGAACCGGTAATCGTCGTAATCGGTCGGCGTCGGCGCGGGGTCGTTGACGTGCTGATCGAGGATGGTCGTGATGTGCGACGCGATGGCTGCGTGCGTCGTCTGCGCGGCCTGCCGCAAGGCGGTGACGTCGGAGGAACCGAAGAACAAAGACGGGTGCGAAGCTGCGATCATTGCCGGGACCAGGGCCAGCAAAATGCCTCCTCGAAGAGGCGCGTGCCCGGTCTCCGGCGGCGTTCACCCAGCTGTCCCGCATGATTGCGGGAGCGCTGCCCCTTCCCGGACGGGCGTGCCCTCCCGCTAAAGGAGAGCGCTGCGCCGGTCGAGGGAAAAGGCTACGAGGCCTCGCTGGCTTCGGTCCAGGGTGTGAAAATGCGCACCCGCATCCGCTTCAGGACTTGAGGAAGGTGAGCGGTCCTTCCTTGAAGACGCGGCGGCGAAGCTCCTCGCTGAGACCGGCAGCCTTCAGCGCCTCGGCGGCCTTCGGCAAGGCGAGCAGATCCGTCGCTCCCTCGCCGATGTCGCTGGTGAGGACGATGCGGTCGGCGCCGTGCTTCGAGATCAGCGCCGCCGCGTCATCGGCCTCGAGCAGCCCCGGCTGCAACGTCAGGCCGGCCCAGCAGCCGATCCCGCGCACCAGCGCGAACGTCTCCGTGTTCACGTGATCGACGAGCACGTGGGAAGGGTCGACCGGGGAGGTCTTCACCAGCGCCAGCAGCCGCCGGGTCCGCGATGCTTTCTTCCGCCCCGGAGTGTGCACGATCACCGGCTTGCGCAGGCGCGCGGCCAGCTCCAACTGGCGGGAGAAGATCTCTTCCTCGCGCTGCCCGCCGTCCTCGAGGCCGAGCTCGCCGAGTGCGACCACGCGCGGATCGTCGAAATAGTGCGGAAGACGCTGCAGCAGATCGTCGACTCCATGCCAGGGGATTCGCGCCGGATGCAGCGCGAGCGCCACCATCGGCTGGATTCCAGCCTGCTCCAGGCGGGCGGTCTGGACCCGGACCAGCTCGTCCCAGTGCCGGCGCAGATCGAGCGCGCTGCCGGCGCCCGCGTCGCGGGCGCACGTCACCGCCGCTTTCACGCCGAAGTACGCCAGCGTAGCCAGGTCCTGGTCCGGGATCCCGTCGGCATGCAAGTGCAGATCGACGAACATTGCGCCGACGCTAACATGTGGCATGCACTTGGCAGGAGGATCGCGGCTGCCTACCAAACCGGGACACGGGCGCAGGGGGAGGATCTTGTCGAACGCTGGACAGAAGATCGCCGCGGTGGTGCTCGCCGCCGGCAAGGGCACCCGGATGAAGTCGGAGCGGGCGAAGGTGCTGCACGAGATGGCGGGGCGGCCCATCGCGTTCTTTCCCATCCGCGCGGCACTGGCGCTGGACGCGTCACCCGTAGTGGTGGTGGTCGGGTACCAAGCGGAGAGCGTGAAGGAAGAGCTCGGCCGGCAGTTTGCCGGTGCCCCCATCCGGTTCGCCCTGCAGGCCGAGCAGCTGGGGACCGGGCACGCCGTGCTCTGCGCCGAGGAGGCGCTGCGCGGGTTCGGTGGGAACGTCCTCATCCTCGCCGCCGACGTCCCGCTGCTGCGCCCGCAGACGCTGCAGAGGTTGGTTGCCGCCAGGCAGGGCGCCGATGTCGCGCTGCTCGCTTGCCGGGCCAGCGACCCCAAGGGGTACGGCCGCATCCTGCGTCGGCCCGACGGGTCGGTAGCGAGGGTCGTGGAGGAGAAGGACGCCTCCCTCGAGGAGCGGAAGATCGCCGAGGTGAACGCCAGCGTTTATCTCGCGGATGCGAGGTTCTTGTTCTCGGCGCTTCGCGGGCTCGGACGGAGCAATGCGCAAGGCGAGTACTATCTCACCGACATCGTCGCCAGGGGCCGCACGGTCGCGGTCGAGGCGGAGGAGACCGAAGTGGCCGGCGTCAACGATCGGGCGCAGCTCGCCCGGAGCGCGTCGCAGCTGCGGGAACGGCGCAACGCGCAGCTCATGAAGGACGGGGTGACGCTGGTCGATCCGGCGGTCACGTACGTGGACGAAGGGATCGAGGTCGGGACCGACACCGTGCTCGAGCCGCTGGTGTCGTTGCGGGGCAAGACGCGCATCGGGCGCGGCGTCCAGGTCGGGCAGGGCTGTGTGATCGTGGACAGCGAAATCGCGGACGGCGCGAAAATCTTGCCCTACAGCCATCTCGAAGGCGCCAGGGTCGGCCCCGCCGCGTCGGTCGGGCCGTTTGCGCGGCTGCGGCCGGGTGCACAGCTTGCCGAGCAGGCGCGTGTGGGAAATTTCGTGGAGCTGAAGAAGACCGTGCTCGGCAAAGGGAGCAAGGCCAGCCACCTCACGTATCTCGGCGATGCGGTGATCGGCGAGGGCTGCAACATCGGCGCCGGCACCATCACCTGCAATTACGACGGGCAGAACAAGCACATCACGACCATCGAGGACGGCGCGTTCATCGGGAGCGACACGCAGCTCGTCGCGCCCGTGACCGTGCACAAAGGGGCTTACGTGGGCAGCGGGACCACGGTGCGGGAAGACGTTCCGCCAGGCGCGCTGTCGGTCAGCGCCGGCAAGCAGCGGAACATCGAGGGGTGGGTGGAGAAGAAGGCACCGCGGAAGACGGCGAAGAAGGATTAGGGGAGAATCCGGATCATGTGCGGCATCGTGGGATACGTGGGGGAAGAG
>VBKQ01000041.1 GCA_005879505.1 Deltaproteobacteria bacterium | reverse complement strand
AAACAACAATGCCTATAGCCAGGACAACGAGACATCCTGGCTCGACTGGGAACATTTCGACGAAGACCTGCTCGATTTCGCCCGGGGCATCATCAAACTGCGCATGGAGCACCCCATCTTCCGGCGGCGGGGCTGGTTCCAGGGCCGCGAGCTGCGCGGCTCCGACGTCAAGGACCTGGCCTGGTTCACGCCGGAGGGGAAGGAGATGTCGGACGACGACTGGCGGGTCGGGTTCGCGAAATCGCTCGGGGTGTTCCTCAACGGCGTCGCCATCCAGCGTCCCGGCGAGCATGGGGAAAGAGTGAAGGACGACGGCTTCTACATCGTCTTCAACGCGCACCACGAGCCGGTGCAGTTCACCTTGCCGGGCGATCAATTCGCGGCGAAGTGGTTCCGGGTTTTGGACACCGCCAGCGAGAACGCGCCGGAGCTGCGGCGGTCGCGGCGCTCGCCGGTGCTCGCCCCGGGCTCGAAGATCGACGTACAGGCGCGCAGCGTCGTGGTGCTGCGGTCCGGACCCTAGAGCGGCTCAACCCGAAAGGGCGGTTGCCGCCGGCCGCCTTCCCATGCACCGGCAGTTCGCCGGATGCATCGCCGTCTTCGCGTCTTCCCACTCGTTGCGTGCGTTCTGCATCATGCGGCGGACGGCCGCCCGAGTGCCGGAGTCCTCCCTGTTCCACGCCATCCCAAGCTCACCCTGATCCACCCACACCACACGGCCGAGCGCCTCGAACTGCGCGCCGCCCGGATCGGCCTCGGGAAGCGCCACCCGCATCGTCTGGCCGGGAGCTCCGGCGTCCGAAGGCATCGCCGCGGGCCGGGCTCCGCCATCGCTGACGTCGCGCAGGCGGCAGAGGAGCGCAGCCAGTCCTTCTGCCTCGGCGAGCACCAGTTGATCGCTCGCGAAGCGCAGCTCGGAGCGCGACGCCGCATCCTCGAGCCTTTCCAGGCACCGCTGCGCGCGCGCCAGTTCCAGCCAGAGTCCGCCCCCGGAAGAGCGGGCCCACACCCAGCCGCGCAGCGTTGCCACCTGGACGGTCGTACTGAAGTCGATCTCCAACGACGCGAGCGCGCCCTTCGGCGCGACCGCGCCGGGGAAGAAGAAGTACCCGGCGCCGTCGACGAGATGGACATGCTCGCGCAGCTGCCGCGGGCTGTCGATCTGGTAACGGAGCCGCAGTGCCATCCCGGACCGCCCCGGATAGATCGATAGCAAGATCCCCGCCAATTCCCACCTGTCGGAAATCGCGTTGCTCGGGAAGGAATTGCCGTGCGCCAGCGGACGGCGAGGGAATGCCGCTGCCCACGCGCGCCCGTCTCGTTTTCCCCAAGTCGCACCGACGCTTCCGCGCCCAGGGCAGCGCGGTTCTCCCGGTATCGCCGTAGAATGCCCCCATGTCGGATCTGGGGGAGCTGCAGAAGAAGCAGGCCGAGGCGGCGAGCTTTGCACTGCGCATGGCCGAAGAGAAGGATCCGGAGCGGCTGAAGGCCATGGCGGAGCAGCTCCAGGCGCGCTGCGCGGAGCTGGGCAAGATGGCCAAGGCGCTGGAGGCGGCGCTTGCTCCCGCCGGAAGGGGCGGGGTCGAGACGCGGGTCCTGCTCACCGCCGAGCAGCGAAAGCGCATCGCCGATCAGACCGGCGTCGGAGTCGAGGTGGTGACTCTGCGCGATACGAGCGACCGCGCCTGGTCGACGAGCATGGGGAGCGTGGATCCGCGCGAGATCGAGGCGATGGCCGCCCGGCAGGCCGCGGCCTCCCGGCTGAAGGCGGAGACGCGCGCGCGGGTGGAGAAGATCATCCAGGAGCTGGAAAAGCTGGAAAGCCCTGTGCTCGCCGACACCATCGCCGAGCTCAGGCGTGGTATTTTGTAGATGCACGTGGTTTGCGCGGGGGACGCATGCCCGGCCTCAGCCCCATCAAGATCCTGGGAAACGTGAAGTTCATGTCGAACAACCTGAAGCTCCCCGCGCAGAAGGCGTCGGGCGGAGCGCAGGGGTGGGCGGAGAAATTCTTCAAGGATCGGGACCAGGAGCCGGGCGAGATGAGCGGAGCTCCGCAGACCATTCCGCCCTGGTTCTTTCCGCAGAAGCCCGGCTACAAGTACTACCAGAAGACCTGCGACAAGATCGGCCAGGACTTCAAGGATTTCCACGACGCGATGATCGACGCCGTGCAGTTCGGGCACCAGATGTGGAAGCTGCAGGCGAAGTTCCAGAACCTCCAGATCATGGCGGTCTGTGCCATCGGTTCCCCGGGTTGCCTCGATGGGCCGGAGCTGGAGAGCTTGATCAAGCAGGCTCCGTCGTGCGCCGCCTTTACGGGCAACAAGGCGAAACACCGTGACGCGGTGGCGAAGGGAGTGTCGAAGGCGTTCAAGAACTGGCAGGACCAGGTCACCGTCCCGGGCTTGCCCTGGTATCCGGCGTTCGCGGCGTTCCCCGGACCGATGGCGCCGCCGATGCCCAACATTCCGATGCCGCTGATCTGCTGCATCTCCGCAAAGATGTCGGACATCATCATCCCGAGCACCATGACGCAGGAGATGGACGACGCGCTGGACGGCGGCCTGAAGAACAAGGATCCGGAGAAGCACTACCACGCGCTGCACGACGCGATCGCCACGGTGCTCTCCCTCGCGTTCCTGATGTGGCTCGCCTCGCAGCAAGTGATGCTGGTCCTGGGCAAGGGCCCCATCCCCACCTTCGCCCCGCCGGTCGTGCCGGTCGGACCGGTGGTCGGGGGCGACAACCTCGCCATCCCCGGCCATCTGATGGCGTAGCTGCGCTCGCCGATGCGCATCGCGGTGATCGGCGGCGGAATCGCGGGCCTCTCCGCGGCGCACGAGTTGCTCCGGCGCGGCGCGGACCCGGTCGTATTCGAGGCGCGCCCGCGCGCCGGCGGCAAGGTCGGCACGCGCATCGAGCGCGGCTACCTGAGCGAGGACGGTCCGAACTTCCTCGCGCGCCCGCTGGACGCCCTGCTCGACGCAAGCGAGTTGCGCGACGATGTGGTGACGCCGCAACCGCCGATGACCCGCTGGATCCACCTGGATGGGCGCGTGCTGCGGGCTCCCGGCCTCTCACTGCTTGCGCGTGCCGGAGTGGGGCGCGCGCTGTTGGAGCCGCTCTTCGCGAAGCCGCTCCGCGACGACATGCCGCTCGGAGATTTTCTCGAACGACGTCTGGGCAGACGCGCCGGTGGCCTCGCGGCGGCCGTGATGAGCGCCGGTGTCTACGCGGGCGATCCGGCCGCGCTCTCCGCGCGCGATGCGTTTCCCTCCCTGGGCGCGCTCGCCCGGAAGGGCTCGCTGATCGTCAACGCATTCCGCCGGCCCAAAGGCTCGCGCAGCGGGATCTGGACGCTGCGCCGCGGTCTGGGAGCTCTGGCGGAAGCTCTCGCCCTTGCTCTGGGCGGCCGCGTTCACCTGGGGGCAGGCGTCGGTCGGCTCTCGCCAGGGCAAGGCGGCTGGTCGGTCCAAGGCGAGCGCTTCGATGGGGTAGTGCTCGCCGTCCCCGCCGCAGCAGCCGCCGACCTGACGCACGGGTTTGCGCCAAAGTTCGCCCATGCGGCCCGCCAGCTCCGCAGCGCGCCCGTGACGGTGGTCCACCTCGGATTGCGTCAGGGAGCGGTGCCGCGCGGTTTCGGAATGATCGATGCCGACGGCACCCTGCACGCAGTAGGCACGCTCCTGCCGAGCAGCATGCTGCCGGGCCGCGCGCCAGATGGGCGTGCGCTGGTGACCGCGATCTGCGGCGGCGCCCGGCATCCAGAGCGGGCCGCTCTTCCCGACGGTGAGCTGGTCAGCGCCGTCATGGCGGACCTGCGCGCGACCTGGGGCGTGCGCGATACGCCCGGGTACGTACGAGTGGTCCGATGGGACGCGGCTATCCCGCAGTACGCGCCCGGCCACCGCGATCGCATCCGCGAGGCGCGTGAGCTGCTGGCTGGCCTGCCCCGGCTCGAGCTGGCCGGCGCCGCTTGGGACGGCGTCGGCGTGCCTGACGTCGCGCTCTCAGGCGCGGCGGCGGCCGCGCGCCTCGTCCCCTGAGCATGGAAGGGAAGCCGCCTTGTCAGGCGGGCGCCCGGCCGGTTTGCGGATACGCAGGAAGGTCACAGATTCGTCAGGTGGCCCTGCGCGGAAAAGTGAAGAACGCGCTCGACGAAGCGCGCATGCTGATGCTTGGCGCACAGGTCCTGCTCGGATTCCAGTACCGGGCATTCTTCGAGAAGGGGTACGAGAAGCTCGGGCCCGCCGAGAGGGCGCTGGAGCTCGCCGCGCTCTTCGCGATGCTGCTGACGCTCGGTCTTCTCTTCCTGCCACCGGCGCGGCACCGGATCGTCGAGCACGGTGGCGATACCGCGCGGTTCCATCGCTTCGTCATGACCGTGATGTGGGTCGCCCTGATGCCGTTCGGGATCGGGCTCAGCTTCGCGCTGGCCGTCGCAGGGAACCGGATCGCCGGAGCGTCGGGCGGCGCGGCGTCCGGCGCGATCGCCTTCGCCGCCGCGCTCGCGCTCTGGTACGGCCACTTCGCGCGCAAGGACCGCCAGCAGGAGGAGGAACCGGAGGACGCCATGGAAGAGACGCCGATCGAGCAGAAGATCGTCGAGGTGCTGACGGAGGCGCGGATACTCCTTCCGGGCGCCCAGGCGCTGCTCGGATTCCAGCTTGCGATGGTGTTGATGGAGACCTTCCCGCTGCTGCCGCATCCGGTGCAGATGGTGCATCTCTTCAGCCTCGGATTCGTGGCGCTCGCGACCGTCGTCCTGATGTCGCCGGCGGCATATCACCGCATCGTCGAGCGTGGGCGCGATACGGAGCGGTTCCATGCCTTCGCTTCGAGGATGGTCCTGGTCGCGCTTGCGCTGCTTGGACCGGGGTTCGCGGGGGACCTGTACGTCGTCCTACGCCGCGCCGGATACGAGCGCTCCGCGCTTCCGGTCGCCTTGGCCACGCTGGCCGCGTTCTATGCGGCGTGGTTCGGCGCGATGCTGCTCTTGCGGCGCAGACGCAGCGGGGAGCTGCGCGCGAAGCAGGCCTGAGCGTGAAGGACTAGAATCGCGCGCGATGGAC
>VBKQ01000040.1 GCA_005879505.1 Deltaproteobacteria bacterium | reverse complement strand
TCAAGATCATCGAGGGCACGCGCGCCAACGTCACCCCCAGGGGCGGCAAGAAGTACAACCAGCAGGAATACATCCAGGTCGATACCTCGAACATCCTCTTCATCTGCGGCGGCGCCTTTTACGGCATCGAGAACATCATCAAGCGGCGCGCGGGAGAGAAGGGCCTCGGGTTCGGGGCGCAGGTGCAGCCGAAGGACAACCGCGGCGTCGGCGAGATACTCCAGCTGATCGAGCCCACCGACCTGATCAAGTTCGGCATGATCCCGGAGTTCGTCGGCCGCTTGCCGATGATCGCCACCCTCGACGATCTCACCGAGGAGGATCTGGTCACCATCCTCACCCAGCCGAAGAACGCGCTGGTGAAGCAGTACCAGAAGCTCTTCGAGATGGAGCGCGTGAAGCTCACGTTTTCGCGGGAGGCCCTGCGGTCGATCGCGCATGAGGCCATGCGCCGCAAGGCCGGCGCGCGCGGCCTGCGCGCCATCATGGAAAACGCGATGCTCGACATCCAGTACGACGTGCCGTACCGGGACAGCATCAAGGAGTGCAAGATCACCGAAGGCGTGATCATGCGCGGCGAAGAGCCCACGCTTCTCTTCGAGAAGGACCGCAAGACGGCCTAGCCGCTCCCGCGCCGAAGGCATTTCTTTGCGGCTGCACAGATGCTGAGCCTTCGCAAAGGCGCGTCCGGTCTAATTCTTTGCGCGGCTCCGTGAACACGCCACCATGGCGGGCGTCCAAGCAGCAAGGGAGGCCCGCAAATGAACCGCATGCTGCTCGCCGTTCTGCTCGCCGCGACGCCCGCGTTCGCGCATCGCCACGAACGTGAGTACGACGACGATCGCCAGGATGAGCAGTCCTGGCAGGAGAACGACGATCGCTCCGGGGCCTATGGCGACGAGCGCTATGACTGGTCGCTGCCGAACGACGACCAGGGCTGGCAGTCGGACGACTCCGGGTACGCCGCGGCGCGCGGCCCCACCTATGGCGACTTTCGCAACGACGCGGAGCTGTCCTGGAACGGTGAGTGGATCGACACGCCTGAGTACGGCACCGTCTGGCGCCCGAGGCGCGTGAGCGACGACTGGCAGCCGTACGTTTACGGCCGCTGGGTGTGGACGGACGCAGGCTGGGCGTGGGCGAGCGATGAGCCGTTCGGGTGGGCGGTCTACCATTACGGCCGCTGGGCCTGGTCGCCGGCAGTCGGGTGGATGTGGGTGCCTGGGCGCATCTGGGCGCCGGCGTGGGTGACCTGGCGCTGGACCGACGGGTACGCGGCATGGTGCCCGATGGGGCCGCGGTCCGTGATCGTGGAGCAGCCCTCGCTGTGGGTCGTGGTCCCGACGCGGCACTTCCTCGAGCCCGTGCCACACTACGTGGTCCCGCGTCCGCAGCGGCGCGTCTTCGCCACGCCTTCGTGGAACGTGGCGCCTGCCGGGCCCTCGGTGACGGTGATCGAGCGGGCGATCGGGCGAACGGTCCGTCCCCTGGCGGTCGGCGACGCGCGGACGCCTGCTTCCGCCCGGGCCGGATCGTCGTCGGTGATCTTCTACCGCCCCCGGACTGCGCCGATCGCGGTGCAGCCGCGGGGAGGGCAGCCTGCGGTCGTTCCGCAGAATCCACCGCGCGGCGGGCAGCCTGCGGTAATTCCGCAAAATCCGCGCCCAGTCCAGCAGATGCCGCACGCGATTGCGAACCAGCCCCGGCCATACTGGTCCGGCCCTTCTTCGCCTGCGGCGACCCAGCCGCGGCCGCAAGCGGTCCCGGCGCAGCAGCGGCCGCCGAGCGCGCCTCCGGCCACGCCGAAGACCGCCGCACCGCATGCCGCGGCTCCGGCGACCATGCGGCCCGCCGCGGTTGCTCCGCACGCGACGGTACCCGTGGCGCGGTCCAATCCCGAACAGCCCCAGGCGAAGGAGCGGTGACTAGATTCGCGGCAGCATGACGCGTGACCGGCTTTTCTTCATGCTGCGCATGATCGTGTGGGTCGTCGTCGGCGTCTGTGTCGTGGTGTTTGCGCGCAGGCTCGACTGGAATCGGGTCATCCATTCGTTCCAGGGTGTCGATCTCGGGCTAGCTCTAGCCGCTACACTCGTCTGCGTGCCCTGCAGCGCGCTGCAAGGACTGCGCTGGGGCGCGCTGGTGAGAGGAATCCGGCGAGTGCCGCGGTTCACCCCGATCGCCGCGCTGTACGTCGGACAAGCGGCGAGCGCGTTCCTGCCCATGCGCGCCGGGGAGGCGGTGCGCACCGAGCTGCTCGCGCGGGCTACCGGTATCCGCCGCGCTACCGCGCTCGGGACAGTGGCGCTCGATCACAGCGTCAACGCGGTGGTGATGTTCGCCTTCGCCGCGCTCCTGCCCGCGCTGCTCCCGGTCCCGCGCTGGGTGGCGGCCTTGGTGTGGACGGGCATGGGTGGGGCCATCATCCTGGTCCTGACCTTGCTCTGGCTCGCGAAGCATCCGGAGTCGATGCCGGCCGGCCGGATCGCGAACGCCGTCGCCCGTGCCCGCTCGGGGTTGATGGCAGCGCGCGACCCGCGCGCGGTTGCGCAGGCCGGCCTGTTCTCCGCGCTTGCCTGGAGCCTGGAGTTCGTGGTGACGATGCTCGCACTGGCGGCTTTCCGCCAGCCGCACGATCTGCCGCACGCGATGGGGGTCATCTTCGGCATCAACCTGGCGCTGGCCATTCCTTCGCCCCCCGCATCGCTGGGAAACTTCGAGCTCGGCGCCGGCAGCGTGCTGGTGGCGTTCGGCGGCGACACGGGCCATGCCGCGGCCTTCGCCATCGGCTTGCACGCGATCCAGCTGCTGCCGGCGATGGTGATGGGCGGGGTGATGCTGAACACCTTCCGAAAGCCCGCTGCCGCCGTGCCGCCCGCGGGCGCTCAGGAAGCGTAGCTTTCGCCGAGCACGCGCAGGTAGTTGCCGCCGAGGATTCCGCGCAGCTCCGCCTCGCTGAACCCGCGACCGATCAGCAGCTCTGTCAGCGCCGGATATTGCGTGGCGTCGCGGATGCCCTCCGCGCTGAATACCCAGCCGTCGAAGTCGGTCCCGATGCCGACGTGCGCCGCGCCCGCCACCGAGGCGCCGTGCACGATCGAGTCGGCCATCGCCTCGACGCTGTCGCGGCCGAGCAGGTCGCTCCAGGTGATCACGCCGATCACGCCGCCGGTCCGGGCGATCTCGCGGGCCTGTTCGTCGGAGAGGTTCCGCTCGAAGGGCGCGAACCGGCGGAACCCGGTGTGCGTCGCGAGTAGCGGCCGGGTCGCCATCCCCAGCACGTCCGCGAACGAGCGGTCCGAGCAGTGGGTCACGTCGACGAGAACCCCCAGCTCCTCACAGCGCCGCACGAGAGCGCGGCCGAATCGGGTGAGCCCGGGAGCACCGCGCAGGACCGAGAAGAACGGCAGGCGCGGCATCTTCGCCGGCTGCGCGATGCCGTTGTGCACGAAATGCGTGAGCGTGAGATAGCGCAGCCCGCGCCCAGCCAGCCGCTCCAGCTTCTCCAGCGAGCGCTCGAGGTGATGCCCTCCTTCCAGCGCGTGGATCACGGCCAGCTTGCCGGCTTCCAACACCGGTCCGATCTCTCCCTTCCTCAGGGCGATCTGCGCCAGGGCAGGGTGGCGTGAACAAAGGTCTTCCAGCGCCGCGAATCCGCCCAGCGCTGCGCGAAAGGGACGCACCGGCAGCACCGAAGGCGCGTATACGCAGTTCGTGAGGACGCGCAGCCCTCCGGCCCGCGCCCGCGGCAGATCGAGCTGCTGCCGGAGCGGGTTCCATCTTCTTGGCCCCGCGTGCTCGCGTCCGAGATCGCGCCGCAGGTAGTACGCGTTCAGCGCCGGATGCGCGTGCAGATCGGCGACCGGCGCGCCGGCGTGGACCGCCGCCGCATCCGGCATCAGTGCTGGGTGACGCGGACGGTGGTCTTCATCTGCTTGCCGGTCTCCAGGTCCCTCGCGGACATGGTGAGGATGCCCTCGATGTTCACGTCGAAGGTGATCTCGAGGCGCGCCTTTCCGGCCGGTCCGGGCTTGAGCCCGCTGAAGAGGAAGTCGCCGAGCAGCTCGTTGTGCGAAACGTTCGGGTTGTCGCCCTGGAAGATGCGCATCGCCACTTCGGCCTGGCCGTCGTAGCTGGTGGTCGCCGCGACGGCCCTGGCGTTCGGAATGGGCGCATTGCGGGGAAAGACGGTGTGGAAAGAGCCTCCGGCCTTCTCCAGACCGATGGCCATCGGAATCACGTCCAGAAGCTGCAGGCGCAGGTTCGTGTTGTCCTCGAGCGAGTTGGCGTACAGCGCGGCGCCGATGGCCACCGCCTCGTCGGGATGAACGCCCTTCGACGGCGTCTTCCCGAAGATCTCCGTGAGGCGCTTCTGCACGGCGGGCATCCGGGTCTGGCCCCCGACCAGCAGCAGCTCGTCGACCTTCTTCGGATCGAGACTGGCGTCGTTCATCACGCGCATGAGGATGTCTACCGTCCGGTCGATGAGGCCGCCGGTGATCTCCTCGAGCAGGGCCCGCGTGAAGTTGAAGTCGATGTTCAGCGGTTGCCCCTGCGGGGTCATGGTGACGAACGGCACCGAGAACGGCGCCTGCTCCCGGCTGCTCAGGTCGATCTTCACGCGCTCGGCGAGATCCTTGATGCGCTGCATCGCGACCGGGTCGGCGGAGAGATCGATCCCGTGGTTGTCGGCGAAGTCGCGAAGCACGAACTCGATCATCGCCTGGTCGAAGTCGAGCCCACCGAGGAAGATGTCGCCTCCGGTGGCTTTCACCTCGAAGACGCGGTCCCGGATCTCGATGATCGAGACGTCGAAGGTCCCACCGCCCAGATCGTAGATCACCACCGTCTCGTGCAGGTTCTTGCCGATGCCGTAGGCGAGCGCGGCCGCGGTAGGCTCGTTGATGATCCGGACCACCTCGAGATGGATCATCTTGCCCGCGTCCTTGACCGCCTGGCGCTGGCGGTCGGTGAAGTACGCCGGCACGGTGACCACGGCCCGCGTCACCTTCTCGCCCAGGTAGTCCTGCGCCACTACGCGGATCTTGTTCAGGATTTTCGCGCTGATCTCGGCCAGCCGGAAGTGCTTGTGGCCGATGTCGAGCAGCACGTCGTTGCGCTCGCCGGGCTTGAGCTCGTAGGCGACGGTCTTCTTCATCAGCTCGACCACGTCGCTGCTGTAGGAGCGGCCCACGAGCCGCTTGGCCGCGTAGACCGTGTTGCGTGGGTTCAGCTGCCACTGACGCTTGGCCTCGTGGCCGATCAGCTCGTTGCCCTTGTCGTCGATCGCGAAAATTGACGGAATGAT
>VBKQ01000039.1 GCA_005879505.1 Deltaproteobacteria bacterium | reverse complement strand
CCGTGACGAGAATCTTCAAGACCTTCCTCCATCTGCGGGCAGAAGCCCGCGCACCAGCCATTCCGCGACCTCGGCCGCGGTCTTCTTCAGCGCCGCGCGGCGGCCGCCCAGGAGCCACCCCAGCGCCAGCTCGTCGAGCGCGCCGAAGATCGCGCGCTTCACCGTCGCGGGAGAGATGTTGCGGTCGAGCTCGCCGCTCTCCTGCCCCGCCCTGACCACCTCCGCGATCAGATCGACGTACGCCGCGAGCTTCTGCCGATCGGCCGCCTTGAGGAATTGCGCGCTTTGTCGCAGCTCCACGATCAGCACCGCAGCCAGGTCTGGATTCCGCTCGACGAGGGCGAGGTGGAGCTGGATGAAGCGCTTCAGCTTCTCCGCCGCGCTCCGCTCCTGAGCCAGGGCTGCCTTCACCTCGGCGACGAGCCCGGTCATCTTCTCGTCGAAGAGCCTCAGCAGCAGATCGTCTTTTCCCTTGAAATACAAGTAGATCGTACCGTCCGCCACGCCCGCCGCGCGGGCGATCTCGGCCACGGTGGCGCTGTGGAACCCGCGCTCGGCGAACACGCGGATCGCCGCATCGAGGATGCGCCCGCGCTTGTCGTTCGATCTGCTGTCGCGCGCCTGCACGTGGCCGATCTCCGCGTCGAAAGGGTCTACGATCCGGCGAGCCCGGCTGAATGAGGGCTCATTCAGATAGGGCCTGGGCCGCGCCGCGTCAAGGCCTGTTTCGTCTCCGAGGCGGCGGGGTGACGGGGCGGCAGCAGACGTGGTACTGAGCGCGCCCGAACGAGAATGGCGACCCGCAGACGACTGAGCAGCGTGCCCAAGGCGGCCCCGAAGCAGGACATCGTGGACTACGCGCGCGAGGTGATCCGCGCCGAAGCGGAGGCGGTCGCGCGGCTGCCGGCCCGCCTCAACGGCGGGTTCGCGCGCGCCGTGGAGATGGTGCTCGCCTGTCCCGGCCGCGTCGTGGTCACCGGCATGGGGAAGCCCGGCTTCATCGCGCAGAAGATCTCCGCGACCTTCGCATCCACGGGCACCCCTTCACTCTATTTGCATCCGGCGGAGGCGCTGCACGGCGACCTCGGTCGTCTCGTGCCCGGCGATCTCGTGCTGGCTCTCTCCAACAGCGGCGAAACGGACGAACTGCTCCGCCTGCTTCCGGCCGTCCGCCGGCTCGGAGCGCCGATCGTGGCGATGACGTCCGGGGCGCGCAACTCGCTCGCCGATCGCGCCGACATCGTCCTCGAGATCGGACCGGTCCCGGAGGCGTGCCCGCTCGGGCTCGCTCCCACGGCGTCCACCGTGGCCCTGCTGGCGATGGGCGACGCGCTGGCGATGGCCGTCCAGCACCGTCGCGGATTTTCACCCGAGCAATTCGCCTCCCTGCACCCAGGCGGCGCGCTCGGGCGCCAGCTGCTCCGCGTGCGCGACGTGATGCGCACCGGACCGCGCAACCCGACCGTGCGCTCGGACACGTCGCTGCGCGAGACGGCAGGGGTGATGACGAGGACCGAGGGCCGGCCTGGGGCGGCGAGCGTGGTCGACGCGGAGGGAAAGCTGATCGGGATCTTCACGGATGGCGATCTCCGCCGCCTCGTCCAGTGCGGCGAGGTGGACTTCACGCGGCCCGTCTCCGCGGTGATGGGCAAGAGCCCGCGGGTGGTGGGTCCCGACGATCTCGCGATCGCCGCGGCGGAAATGCTGCGGGACATCCAGGTCGACCAGCTTCCGGTGGTCGATGCCGACGGCCGGCCCGTCGGGCTGCTCGACATCCAGGATCTGCTCGCCGCCCGCCTGCTCGGGTAACTTGGTGCTCCGGTGAACCGCGGCGGCTTCTACAAGGCCGTCTTCACCAATCCCTTCGGGATCCGCGCCCTCCTCTGGAGCAAGCTCCCGCTGGCGGCTTTCGCGGGGCTGCGGGTGGCGCGCCTGGACGAGAGCGGCGCCGAGGTGACGCTTCCAGCGGGCTGGAAGACGCAGAACCCGTTCGGTTCGACCTACTTCGCGGCGCAGGCGATGGCCGCGGAGCTCTCCACGGGCGCGCCCGCGCTCTGGTTCATCGAGCAGAGCGGCGCGCCGGTATCCTCGCTCGTGACCGCCATCTCGGCGAGGTTCACGAAGAAGGCCACGTCGCGGGCGCGATTCGTGTTCTCCGACGGCGCGGCCATGCGCGCCGCCATCGACCAGGCCGTGAGGACGGGGGAACCGGTCGTCTTCACGGCTCGATCGATCGGGACGCAGGCAGACGGCGCCCAGGTGGCGGAATTCGCAGTGGAGTGGAGCTTCAAGAGACGGAGTGGCTAGGCGTCGGCGTCGCGCTCCTGTCCGGCGCGGCGCGAGAGCCGGTCCACCCCGCCTCGCACCATGTCCTTCGCCCGATCGACCACGCCGCCTCGCATCATGTCCTTGGCCCGATCCATCACCGCCGCCACCGTGCCGGCGACGAGGTTGCCGGGCGGCTGATCGGGCGCGCGCGGATGCGGTCGGGTCGGCGCGATCCTCTTTGCCTTCTCCATCCGCTCTCCCAGCTCCTCGAGCAAGTCCTTTCCCAGCAGCCGGCGCGCCTTGGGGAACAGATCGTCCTGCTCCTCCTCGACATGGTGCCGGACACTCTCCATCAGGACCTTGAACTTCGCGTCGAACCGCTCGTCCTCGGGGTCCATCTTCTCCAGCTCGGAGAGCGTCCACTTCACCACGTGGTGCTCCTCGAGCGACTCGAGCACCGTATCCGCGGCTTCCTTCAACGCGCGCACGTCCGTCTTGAGCGCGGCGGTGCGCACCGCCGGATAGAAGAGCATCTCCTCGATCGCGGCGTGGATTGCGAGCTCGCGGATCACCTTCATGACGATCTTCTGCTTCGATCTGTGCGCGCGTTCGGTGAGCTTTTCGAACTGGCGGAACAGCTGCTCGACTTCGCGGTGGTCGTGCTGCAGCAGGGCGATGGCGTCCATTGCGGGAACCTCCTGGCTGCAGAGTGTGCATCCAGATTCCGACGCGCTCGCCCGCCCGGTTGGAACGCATCGGATGGAGCAACGGAGTGCTCACCGCGACGGGGCCGTATCTCCCTCCTCCTCCGGTTCAGGCAACGGGCTGCGGATGGGACGGTAAGGCAGCACGCTCCCGCGCTGCTCCGCCGGCAGCCGATCCAGCAGGTCGCGCATGCTCAGCCCGGAGACGGGGTGCACGGCGGAAGGAGCGATCTCCGCCAGCGGCACCAGCGCGAATGCCCGAACCTCCAGAAGCGGGTGGGGGATGCGTAGACCCGTCTCCTCGACCAGCCGCTCGCCGTACAGCAGCAGATCGAGGTCGATCTCCCGCGACCCCCACCTCTCGCGGCGGATGCGGCCCATCCGCTCTTCCATCGCCTGCAGGCGCTGCAAGGTGGCGCGCGGTGAAAGCAGCGTGCCGATCTGCGCGACCGCGTTCAGATAGCGGGGCTGCGGCGGGCCGATCGGCTCGCTCTCGTATGCGAGCGAGAGCCGCCGGAACGAAAACCCGGGTTCGCGGGAGAGCAGGGCCACCGCGTTCGCCAGGTTGGCGAGGCGGTCGCCGAGATTCGAGCCGAGGCCTATGAAAGCCTCGATCATGGCACCGCCTCTCGCAGGAACCGTTCGAGCATGGCGTACGCGCGGTGCAGCGCCTCCTCCGGGCAGCTCTCGCCGTGCTGGTGCGCCTGCGCCTGCTCGCCGGGGCCGAAGTTCGCGGCGGGGATGCCCGCCTGCGCCAGCTGCGCCACGTCCGTCCAGGCCTGCTTGGCTTCCAGGGGTGCCGCCGTCAGCGCCCGCAATTCCTGAAGCAGGGCATTGTCGAGGATCACGGGTCCGCTCGGGGCTCGGTCCGTCACCGTCGCGATGGCGCCGAAGCGCCGCGCCAGCGCCTGCACCTCGGCCTCCGCCTCCTCGACGCTCCGGCCGGGAGCGAAGCGGAAGTTCAGGTTGAGATCGCACCGCGCGGGCACCACGTTGCGTCCCGTGAACCCCTCGATGCGGGTCACGGTCATCACCTCGCGGTAGAGCAGCTCGCCAATCCGCACTTCCTGGGGCGGCTGTGCCGCCAGATGCGAGAGCAGCGCGCCCGCCTTGTGGATCGCGTTCTCGCCCTGCCAGGGTCTCGCCGAATGCGCGCTGCGACCGTGGAACGTCAACGTCGCGTGCATGGAACCGCAGCAGCCGACCTGGAGCGACAGGTCGGTGGGTTCCAGGCAGAGCGCGAACGATGCGCGCCTCAGGTCCGGGCGCTTCTCCAGCGCGGCGCGAAGACCATTCTGCGCGATCGGCCCCTCTTCGCGGTCATAGAAGAGCAGCACCAGGTCGAGCGGGAGCGGGCCGCGATCGAGGCGCTTCCAGAGCTCGATCATCACCGCCAGGGCGCCCTTCATGTCACTGGCCCCCCGCCCGTACACGCGCCCGTTCTCGCGGCGCGCCGGAAAGTCGCCTTCCTGGAGCGGGACCGTGTCCAGGTGCCCCGCGAGAAGGACGGTGGGCCGCGCGCCCGAGACAGCGCCGCACACGACGGCGTTGCCGATGCGCTCGCCACCGGTCTCGCGCGCGACGTAAGCGGCGATCTCCGCTTCCTCCCCGACCGGGCTGCGGATCTCGCAGAGTTGGAGCGTGCGGGCTGCGACGTCCATCAGACCGGGACTCCGAAGTCCCGGAGCGCAGAGTTTAGCGACGTCTTGCGGTCGGTGCTCTGCGTGCGGGTGCCGATGATCAGCGCGCACGGCGTCAGGTACTCGCCCGCCGGAAAGCTCCGCGGGCGCATGCCTGGGATCACCACGCTGCGCGCCGGGATCATTCCCTTGATCACACGCGCCGTCCTCGATGATCACCGGCCGCGCGCCGGGCGGCTCGAGCACCCCTCCGAGCCCCACGCCGCCCGACAGATGCACGCCGCGGCCGACCTGGGCGCAGGAGCCGACCGTCGCCCAGGTATCGACCATGCTGCCCGCGCCGACGCGCGCCCCGATGTTCACGTAACCGGGCATCACGATCGCGCCCTTCTCGACATGCGCCCCGTAGCGCACGACGCCCGGCGGGACCACGCGGAAGTCACCTGCCGGCCGCTTGGGCGGGATCTTGTCGAAGAACCGGAGATCGCCTGCCGCGTAGACCTCGCTCTGCGCCAGACTGAAGAACAGGTTGATCGCTTGCTGGATCCAACCGTGGATCGTCCAGCCCGTCGATCCCTTCTCCGCGACGCGGAGCGTGCCCTGATCGAGCCGGTAGATCACCTCGCGCACGGCATTGGCGTGGCGATCGAGGGAGGCAGGGTCCCGCTGCGCCTCCTCCACGGCCGCGCGCAAGGCCTCCACGGACGCCTGGGGGAGCCTCAGCTCTGTCGCAGCGGGATCCTGCATGCGCCGTGAACGCTAACACAGCTCTATGCGGCAGGAAGGCCGGTGGCCACCGTCTCCGATTCCCCGTTGACCTCTCCGGACCCCCGCGGTGGCCCTGCGTGTGTACGATCCAGCGCGACCAGTCGCGCCGCGCGGACAGCGAACGGAGCGATGCGGCGGTGACGGCACCGATGGCCAGCAGCGCAGCTGCGAATGCTACGACGATTCGCACTGTGAAATCGTGCGCCGGCTCCCGGCTGCCCCGCAAGCAGAGCGGCGAAGCGCCGACCGGTACCGTGCATCAGGCCGGCCAGGCTCCGGCAGCCGCCCGGCAGTCGGCGACGGTGGGAACCATCGCCAGCCGGATGAACCCCTCGCCCTCGGCGCCGAACTGCGTTCCGGGAACCACCAGGATGTTCCGGGCCGCAAGGCGGGCCGCGTATCCCTCGCTGGTCTCGCCGGGAGGGACGCGCACCCACAGATAGAAGGCTCCCTCCCCGCCCACCTCCAGCCCGAGCTTGCGCAGGTGGGCGAGCAGCACCTCCCGCTTCTGCGCGAAGACCCTGCGGCGCTGTTCGACGTGCGCATCGTCGCTCCAGGCGGCGATCGCTGCCTGCTGCACGAATGCCTGGGAAGCGACGCCGAAGTTCGCGCGCGCCTCCCGCAGCCAGCGCATCACCTCGGGATCGCCGGCGATGAACCCGCTCCGGTAACCGGTCATGCCGCTGCGCTTCGAGAGGCTGTGGATGGCGATCAATCCCCGGCGCGAGATCTGCAGGGCCGAGTGGGGCGGCTCGTGCACGTAGAGATCCACGTACGGTTCGTCGCAGACGACGAGAAAGCCGTGCTCGTTCGCCAGCCGCGCGAGCTTCTCGTGGTGCGCCCGCGGCGCCCCCGCTCCCGTCGGGTTGTGCGGATAACAATCGAACCAGAGGCTGGTCCTGCGAAATTCTGCGGCCGGGATCGCGTCGAGATCGGGCAGGAACTGCCGCTCGGCGCGCAAGGGATACGTGCGCGGGGTCGCGCCCGCGAAGAGGATCGCGCGCCCGTACACCGGGTATGCCGGGTCAGGGTACCAGCACAGCGGCCGATCAGGGCTCAGCGCGCAGAGCGGCAGGTGGAACAACGCCTCCTTCGCTCCCGCGCAAGGCAGGATCTCGGTGTCCGGATCGAGCGAGAGCGCGAAGCGGCGCTGCAGGTAGCCCGCGATGGCCTTGCGCAGCGCGGGCGCCCCCGCGATCGACGGATACTGCGAGACCTCGGGAACGCCGTCGCGCAGCGCCTTGCGGATGAATTCGGGAGTCGGCTCGCGCGGGTCGCCGATCCCGAAATCGAACACGGGCCTGCCCGAGCGCAAGGCGGCCTCGCGCTGCGCATTCGCCGTCTCTTGCATGTACCCGGCCAGCCGGGAGAGCAGAGGGTTCACTCGGCGCGCACCTCGTTGCGGAGCACGCCGACGCCCTCGACCTCGACCTCGACCTCGTCGCCGGCGCGGATGGGGCCGACTCCGGCCGGGGTTCCCGTCGTGACCACGTCTCCGGGCTCCAGGGTCATCCCCGCGGTGATGAACGCGAGCAGGCGCGGGACGGGAAAGACCTGGTCCTTCGTGCGCCCGTCCTGCTTCACCACGCCGTTGACGCGGCACTGCACGCGCAGGTTCGACCAATCGAGGCCGACCGTGACCCATGGCCCCACCGGACAGAAGGTGTCGAACCCCTTGGCCCGCGTCCACTGCCCCTCGGAACGCTGGATGTCGCGGGCGGTCACGTCGTTGAGGCAGGTGACGCCCGCGACCGCCTTCGCGCACTCGGACTCGGATGCACGCCTCAGGCGGTTGCCGATGATCACGGCAAGCTCCGACTCGTGATGGACCTCCTTGGAGATGGACTGCGGCGGCAGGACGATCGCCTGCCCGTGGCCGATCAGAGCGCTGGTCGGCTTCATCAAGAGCAGCGGCTCCTTCGGCACCTCGCTGGCGAACTCCTTGGCATGATCGACGTAGTTCTTCCCGATCCCGACGATCTTGCGGGCAAGACCCCAGGGGAGGAGCTGGACGCCTTCGAGCTTGCGCTTTCCTCCGACGCGGCGCCCGCCGCGCAGCATCGGGTCCAGCCCCGAGATCTCCTCGATCTCATCGCCACTGACGACGCCTTCGAGGATTTCGCCGTCTCTTCCCAGATAGCGCGCGATCTGAATCATGTCCGCAGCCCGAGTACGTCCTGCATGTCGTAGAAGCCGGGCTTTCTCCCCGCAAGCCAGCGCGCCGCCCGGATCGCGCCGCGGGCGAAGTTGTCGCGGCTCGTCGCCTCGTGGGTCAATTCCAGACGCTCTCCGTCCGCGAGGAAATGGACCGTGTGCTCGCCGACGACGTCGCCGCCGCGCAGCGACTGCAGGCCGATGCTGCCCTCTTTCCGGGGACCGGTATCTCCATGGCGCGCGTACACGAACGACTGCTCTGCGCCCAGACCGAACGCTTCGGCGGCGATCTCCGCGAGCCGTGCCGCGGTGCCGCTCGGCGCGTCGCGCTTCATCCGGTGGTGCATCTCGACGATCTCCACCTCGTACGCGGATCCCAGTGCGCGCGCCGCCTCCGCCACCAGCCGGAAGAGCACGTTCACGCCCACGCTCATGTTGGGGGCGAGGAGCAACGGGATGCGGCGCGCGGCGGCGCGCAGGTCGTTCTTCTGCTCGGCGGCAAACCCGGTGGTGCCGATCACCAGCGCGATGCCTCGCCCGGCACATACGGACGCGTGCTGCAGCGACGCGGAAGGGGCGGTGAAATCGATCACCACGTCTGCGCCCTTGCCCAGCGCATCCTCGATTCCCGCCATGATCGCGATGCCGTCGGCATCCCGGCCCACGTGCTCGCTGCCGGCGCGCTCGAAGGCGCCCGTCACCGCGAAGTCCTTCTCCTCGCGGAGGGCGGCGAGGATGCGGGAGCCCATCCTGCCGCCCGCGCCGGCCACGACGGCCCGGATCACAGCAGGCCGCCGTACTCGCGCATCGCCGCCTCGACACGGATTGCGCCCGACTGGGAAATGGGAACCAGCGGGAGCCGCAGCTCGGGAGAGATCCTTCCCATCCGATACAGCGCGTGCTTCACCGGCATCGGGTTGGTCTCGCAGAACATCGCCTTGACCAGGTTGACGAACCTGCTCTGCGCGCGCTGCGCCTTCGCCAGATCGCCGGCAAAGAACGCGTCGCAAAGGCCCGCCATGTCCGCCGGAGCGATGTTCGCTACTACGCTGATCACGCCGTGGCCGCCGGATGCCATCGTCGGCAGCGTGAACATGTCGTCGCCGGCGAGGAGGGCGAAATCCGGCGGTATGCCTGCCGCCTGGATCTCCGCGATTCGCACGACATTCCCGCTCGCCTCTTTCACGCCGATGATCTCGGGAAGCTTCGCGCAACGCGCGACGGTGTCTGCGAGCATGTCCACGGACGTTCGCGAGGGAACGTTGTAGAGCACCACCGGCAGCCCGCCCTGCTTGGCGACCGCCTCGAAGTGGCGGAAGAGCCCCTCCGGAGTGGGCTTGTTGTAGTAGGGCGTCACCACCAGCGCGGCATCCGCGCCGGCTTCCTTTGCCCGCTGCACGTTCTCGATCGTCTTGCGCGTATCGTTGCTGCCGCAGCCGGCGATCACCGGTACCCGGCCGCGCGCCTCCTCGGCACAGGCCCGAACGATGCGGAAGTGCTCGTCGGCGGTGACGGTCGCACCCTCCCCGGTGGTGCCACACGGAACCAACCCGGCAGTGCCCTTTTCGATCTGCCACCGCGCAAGCGCGCGCAGCGCGGCCTCGTCGACCGCACCGTCCCGGAGGGGGGTGACCAGTGCGACCATGGAACCGCGCAGCCTGCTCATCGCTCGCTCCCTTACGGCGACTCGCCGCGGATCAAGTCTTTATAACTCTCGCGGGCGCGAATCACGCGCCAAGAGCGCCCCTCCACCAGCACTTCCACCGGCCGGGGCCGGGCATTGTACTGCGAGGCCATCGCCATCCCGTAGGCGCCCGCCGTGCGCAGGACGAGGAGGTCGCCGGCTTCCAAGGGAGGAACCCGGCGCCGTTTTGCCAGCACGTCGGCGCTCTCGCAGACCGGGCCGACCACGTCGACCACCTCCGTGCCCCGGCGGGGCCGGGCGACGGGCTCCACCTCATGGTAGGCCTGATACAGCGCCGGGCGCAGCAGGTCGTTCATGGCGGCGTCGACCACCACGAACCTGCGGGATCCGTGCCCCTGCTTGCGCAGCAAGACCCGTGCAAGGAGCACCCCCGCGTTCGCGGCGAGGAGCCTCCCCGGCTCCACCAGCACCTTCACGTCCAACCCCTCGAGCACACCCACCAGCGCTTCGCCATATTGCCGGGGCGAGGGAGGCTCCGGTCCGTCGCCATAGGGGACGCCGAGACCGCCCCCCATGTCCAGGCGCCGGATGTCGTGGCCATCCTCCCGCAGCCGCGACACCAAGGCCCGCATCTTCACCGCGGCCTCCGCGAAGGGCTTCAGCGAAGCGATCTGGGAACCGATATGGCAGGCGACGCCCACCGCCCGGATTCCGGGGAGCGAAGCCGCGAGCCGGTACGTCCTGACCACGCGCTCGCGCGAGAGCTGCTGCAGCTCCTCCTCGCTCTCGCAGTTGAACTGGAGGATGCCCGCCTCCAGCGCGGCCGCCATCTCTTCCTGCCGCTTGCCGACGCCGGAGAAGACGACCTTGCGCGGGTCCCCGCCTGCCTGCAGCACGCGGAAGAGCTCTCCGCCGGAGACGATGTCGAAGCCGAGGCCCTCGCGCGCGAGCAGCGCGAGCAGGGCGAGATTCGGCGCGGACTTCACCGCGAAGCAGGCGAGAAGGTCGAGTCCCCGAAGCGCGGAACGGAACACCCGGGCGTGGCGAAGCAGGGTCGCCGTAGAGTAGACGTACGCTGGCGTTCCCACTTCTTCGGCCAGCTCGGACAGCGGCACGTCCTCGCAGCACAGCTGGCCCTTGCGGCGCTGGAAGTGATTCACCGGGCTCCCCCATCCGCCGTTCCCGCGTCCGGACCGACCTCGGGAGCGGGTGGCCGGGGCGGTCCCCTCACCCCGCAGACGACCAGCGTGGAGGTGGCGAGGACGATGAGCGCGCGGACCAGGCGCTTCATCGGACTAGAGCACATTCTCATGACCTGCCTGCGATTGTTTCCGCTCGAGTGTAGCGGCTGACCCAGCCCTTCGGCGGCCGCGACTAGAACGGGATTGCCAGAAGCAAGCGTATCGCGTGGGCGATGGAGCCGCTCTGTCCCGTGGACACGTTGCGGAGGCCGTCGAAAGGCACGAGCAGACCGTAGGCCAGTCCGGCGTGGAACTTGTCGGACGTGTCGTACGTGATTCCGACGTTGAACTCGAGCCCGAGGGGCCGGGCCTGGCCGGGCGTGTTTTCCGGGTACCAGGCCTGCGAGTACATCCCCGAGAGGATCAGCTCGAAACCCGTATCGTCGCCACCCCCGGTCTTGCGGCCGGTCGGGCGGTAGCGCATCGACGGCTTCAAGTACCAGGCGCTGGTCACCGACGTGACCAGGTTCCGGAACAGGATCATGTCGACGTTGAACGCCCGGTTGAACATGAAGTTGTTGATGCGCGCATGACCGCCGGTCGTGGTGGAGAAGTCGAGATGGCTCCCGTCGATGTCGCCGAGCCCGGCCGCTTGCGACGGCTGCTGGCCGGGTGCCGCCGGCTGGGCAGCGCCCGACCCATTGCGCCATGGACGAGCGCCAAAACCGTACGCGCCCTTGTCGCCGGAAGCGGCCCCGAACTCGAGACCGAAGAGCAGCGCATCGGCGGAGAGCACGGCGACGTCCGTCTGCAGGGCACCGCCCACCTGGAAGAAGTTGACCCCGCGGGTGAGCTGCGCAGCCACGTCAGGACTGACGGTGCCGATGTCGAAGTCGGACTGCTGGTGCGTGCCGACGCTGCCGAGGTTGAACGCGATCTCCGTGTCGAGCCGCCACTTGCGGCGCTTGAGCGAGAGAAACGCGTCCGGCTGGTAGATCTTGGCCGCCCGCCGGACGACGTGCGATCGCAGCGTTCCGGTCGAATCGGCGGCGCTCACCGGCGTGTCCCAGGGTTGAGTGCGGTAGTCGACCACGACGCCGTAGTTGAACACCCACCGGTTCGCTTCGAGCTTGCGCTTGATCTCCTCGGCCGTGTCGACGCGGGTGATCTCCAACGCCAACCGGTAGCCGTCGTCCAGGGTGTCGAGGTCGACGCTGCGCCCCAGCTCTCCTTTCTCCCCGGTGGTGCTGGCGCCCTTGTCCAGGATGTCGAACATCACCGACAGGTGGTGTCCCTTGAACTCACGCGGCGCAAACGCGATCCGGTCGTAGGTGTCGCCGTAGTCGCAATCGAGGCAGTTGCCGTCGTTGTGCAGGATCCCGAGGCCCCAGTGATAGCCCATGCGGCCGAAGAGCAACTCGCCGAGCTGGGTGTTCACCCTGCCCCAGACGCGCTTCACGTTGACGGTGCCGGAACCGCGCCGCGCCGCCAAGACGGAGAGCGGCGTGAACGGGTCGAGATAGACGTCCGTCGCCGGACTGCTGCCCAGCAGGACGTTGTCGAGGATGTCCGCCTGGAAATAGATCGAGAGGTCCTCGCTCACCGCCAGCGTGGGCTCGAAGCGGAAGCGGAAGTTCGCGTCTGACTGGCTGTTGTTGCCGCCGGTGCCGATGAACGGGCCCGGGAAGAGAAAGAAGCCCGCCGGATCGGCGCCGCGCCCGAGCCGCATGTTGTTGAAGAACTCTCCGCGCATGCGCAAATATCCGTGCGGCTGGAACAGGTTGACGCGCTGCTTGAGCGATTCCACCGCCTCGCTGTCCTGCACGCGCGCCTGCGAGTCCTGCTCGACCCAGGCGGTCTCCTGCTTCACCTCGTCCTTCGTCTTCTGCAGCTCGCGACGGACCTCCTCCATCACCTGACGGCGGAATTCTTCTTGATCGAATCCGCGCGGGGCCTGGGCGGTGCTCGCTCCCGCGGTAGCCGCCGCCGGAGCGGAGGTCGTGCCCGCGCCTGCTGCCGCAGAATCGGACTTCGAGGGAGCGGCCGCGGTGCCCTGCTCGCCGGTCTTGGTGGATGTGGAGGGCGCCTGCGAGTCGCCCGTGGACGGAGCCGGCCGCGGGCGCTTCGGCTTCGCCGGAGCCTTGCGGGTGGGGGCAGTCTGTGCCAGAGCGTCGGTCGCGGAGAAGCTGAGAGCGGCGGCGAGACAGAGCGAGCGAAGCATCCGATCCACTCCCGGAAAGCGCAAGCGACGCGCGCGAGTAGCACGCGCCGCGCAGTGGGGTCAAGGAAAGGAAACCTTGCAAACCGCGCCTGCGCGCGTTGAATGCGAGGCATGAACCTCGTCTTCGTGCTGCTGCTGGTCGGCGCGGCGATCGTGGGCGCGGTCCGCGGCGACGTGAAGGCAGTCGGCCAAGGCGCGTTCGAAGGCGCATCGCAGGGCGTAACGCTGGCGATCGGCCTGATCGGCGTGATGGCGCTGTGGCTGGGTTTGATGCGCGTCGCGGAGAAGGCCGGCCTGGTGGAGAAGCTCGCGCGCGCGGCGCGCCCCGTGTTCCGGCCGCTCTTTCCCACCATCCCCGACGGACATCCCGCGATCTCCGCAATGCTGCTCAACATCGCCGCGAACATGATGGGCCTGGGGAACGCGGCCACTCCGTTCGGGATCAAGGCGATGGAAGAGCTGGAGAAGCTCAATCCGACGCCGGGCACCGCCACGAACGCGCAGGTATTGTTCCTCGCCATCAACACCGCTTCGCTGCAGCTCGTCCCGACCACCGTGATCGCGCTGCGCGCATCGGCGCGATCGAACGATCCGGCCGAAGTCCTCCTGCCCACGCTGCTCGCCACGGTGTGCGCGCTCACCGTCGCGATCCTCGCCGCCAAGCTGCTCGAGCGGGTGTGGAAGTGAGACACGCGTTCGAGATCGCCTCGAGCTGGATCCTGATCGTGTTGCTGGTCGGGATCCCGCTCTACGGCTGGGTGAAGGGCGTCAAGGTCTACGAGGCGTTCGTAGAGGGCGCGAAAGAAGGGTTCAACGTGGCCGTTCGCATCATCCCTTTCCTGGTGGCGATCCTCGCAGCCGTAGGCGCCTTCCGCGGCGCCGGCGCCATGGATGCCCTGGCGAAGGTGCTCGCGCCGATCACCGGTCCGCTCGGGCTGCCGGCGGAAGTGCTTCCCATGGCGCTCGTGCGGCCGCTCTCAGGCTCCGGTGCCTTGGGGCTCCTCGGCAACATCTTCGCGACTCCGGGCCTCGGGCCGGACTCGTACGCGGGGCGACTCGGCTCGGTGCTGCAGGGGTCCACGGAGACGACCTTCTACGTCCTCTCCGTCTATTGCGGATCGGTGGGCATCGTCCGCTACCGGCACGCGCTCGCCGCCGGACTGCTCGCGGACTTCACGGGGCTCACCGCATCCGTGATCATCGCCCGGATGCTCTGGGCATGACCCCGTTTTGTCCTTCGACGCCCGAAGGGTGTTCCGTTAAGGTTCTGCGACCCATGCGCCGCCCCCTGCTCATCGCTGTCCTGCTCTGCGCCGCTTCCTGCAAACGCAGCGAGGACGAGGCCGCGCGCGCGCGCATCCTTTCCCCGCAGCAGCCCGTCGGCGAGCTGCCGGAGGCGAAGGAACAGCTGCAGGCCGGTCAACTCGCCGACGATCCCGCCCTCATGCGGCGCATCCTGCACATGCAGCGGCGCGAGATCGATCAGCGCATCGGCCCCCACAAGGCGCAGCAGCGGGTGCAGTTCGCCTGGTTCCGCGGACCGGGGCTGCCGGACGGCGGCTCCGAGGTCTCCCTGGCCGAGGAAACGACGCTGCTGGAGGCTCCCGGCGACGACTTCTCGGTTCGTCTGGTGAACGATCACAATCAGGGATTCGAGCTGGTCTGGCTGAAGGGCGAAGTGTTCGTGAAGAGCCTGTACGGCGCGTTCCACAAGCGCCGGACGGACCGCACCGACCCGCTGCGCATCCGCGAGCAGGCGATGTCGGGGCTCGCGACGTTCGATCGGCTGGCGCGAGGTCTCAAGCTCCGGAACGCCGGCGAGACGAAGTCCGAAGGCCGCCGCGTCGTGCGCTACGCCGTCATGGGCTTCGGCGCGCGCGCCACGGAGAAAGAGACGAGCGATCTGCCCCCGGCACATTACCCGGAGAACCGCACAGATCCCGATACCGCGCGCCGGCTCGAGCTCTGGGAGAAGGAAGAGCCCGTTTCGGTGCGCGGCACGCTGGTCGTCGATGCCGAGACCGCGGCGCCGCTCGCCTGCGACCTGCAGGGCCATTTCAAGGTTTCCGGCAACAACACGCAGGAGCCGGCGGCGGAACTGCATCTGCACTCCGTGCTCGTCACCACGAGTATCGGGCGGGACCCGAATCTCAAGGCTCCGCAGTTCGAGCCGGAGACGAGCGTGCCGCATGCCGTGAAGGACCCGCTGCGCTTCCTCGGCAAGGGTCCGGCCGCTGGCCCGCAACCACCCGCAGGCGAGGAGCCGGACGAGAGCGAGGAAGAGGAGCCTGCTCCGCGCTAGAGCGATCGAATCGGGTTGCGCGGATGCGAGCTCCGCGCCGCATGCATGCGGACGTGAACGGGCGCCCACGTTTCCACACCAGGCTTATTTTTGGGCGCGATCAGGATCGCTGGATTGGAAAAAAGAGGGATCCGCCAGCCTCGCGAATGCTGTGTGAAAGCAGGATCTTTCCCGATAGGTGCGCACATTTGCGCCAAAAGGTTGATCTGTCGCGAATCCCGTGTTCCTCTGCGCGCCTAGAGGCGTGATTCCGGAGAAAAATTGATCTCCCAAGATGGGGGGGTAGGGTGCAAATGGACGCCGCGACGACGACCCGGAGAGGTAACCGCGAAATGACCAACAAGGCCTCCTCGAACACGATTACCAGCGCTGAAGTCCGCGAGCTGCTGCGCATCGCCGCTCGCCGGCTAACCGCGCGCGAGGAGAAGACAGTGCGGATGCGGTCGGGCGTTTCGCTCGGGCGGGGCGAGCTCTTGCCGCGGCGCGGCCAGAATCATCCGGAGGCGAGAGCGGAGCTGCTCGCGATGGAGATCGAGCTCAAGCAGAAGCTCGCGGCGCGGTCGCAAAAAGGATCGGCCGCGCAGGTACGCTCGAAGGAAAAGGACAAGATCATCCGCGCCTTGCGCCGCCTGAAATAGCGCATGCTCCTGGCGCTGCTGATCGCGGCGCAGACGTACGGGCCGCAGCATCTCCCCCCAGTCACCGAAGCCGAGGACCCGCTGGTCGACGCGGCCGCCGTGGTGCGGGGGTTGATCGTCGATCTCGCGTACGCAAAAGAGGACAACATCGCAGGCCGGGCGCTCTATCCGCCCGACGCGAAATGCCTCTTGCGCCGCAGCGTCGCCCAGCGGCTCGCGCTCGCCGCTGACGCGCTGCGGAAGCAGGGGCTCCGGCTGGTGGCGCGCGATTGCACGCGTCCGCCCGAGTCCCAGCGGATCCTGTGGAGAGCGTATCCCCAGGCGGGCGCCGTCGCCGATCCTTCGCGAGGCAGCCTGCACGCGCGCGGCGTTGCCGTCGATCTCGAGCTTGCCGATCTCTCCGGCGCTCCCGTCGAGCTCCCGACGAAGTTCGACGCATTCGGTCCGGATGCCGCGGCCGATGCGCCGCTGCCGGATGGCCCCGCGAAGGAGCATCGCGAAGCGCTGAAGACCGCCATGCATGCGGCCGGGTTCCGGGTGAACCCGAAGGAGTGGTGGCACTACAGCCGGCTCTATGGATGGCGCTGGCCGGTGGCGGAATCGCCCTGAAGGCAGGTGCACTCTCGAGAATGCTCGATCTCCTCGACCAGTGCCCAACGGCCGGCGGCCGCCGCCAGCATCTCCTGGAACTGTTGCGACGGATCCAGGACCTCTATTCCAGTCTCATACGATGCCGACCAGACGACGCGGCCGCGCAGGCCGGCCGGTGCCAGGTGATCGTTGGAAGAGATCAGCGTCGCCGCCACCTCGTCGCCGCGAATGCCGGTCTCCAAGCCGGTAGCGATGCGCAGGCCGCGGTCGCTCAGATCCAAAGCGCGGCACAGCCAGGGCTCCCCACCGCGCGGATGCACTTCGACGAACAGCTCGCAGGCGAGGCGCCGGTGCCGTCGCCGTGGGCCGTTCGGGTCGGGCTCCCAGCGCGCCGCGGGACGCGCGGATGGCAGATCCAGCCAGATCCCGTCCTGCACGCGCTCACGCACCCGGCCGTGCAGAAGGGGCCGATCGGAAGTCTCCGGCACCGCGACTTCGACGATCACGCGCGCACCCGGACCACCCGGGAGGGCCGCGTCGGGCAAGAGGAAGCCTTCTCCGAGCCGCAAGTGACGCTGCAAGGCGCCGAGCGACTCGAACCGGTAGCGCACCGGCCAGCTCTCATCGAGCACCGGGTAGATGGGCTGCCAGCGGATCACTTTCCTCCTAACGAAGCAGTGCGCGCGCCTGTCTGCGGAGACCGGATCCGGCGCGCTTGAAACATTGCACGGCTGATTCTCACCTATTGCCGAGGGTAAGGGTGAGCGAGGTCACGCGCACGCCTGGGAGAGTTCAAAGAGCAACGGATTTACAGAGGGTTCCCCGCCCAGCTCCGTCCACAATTCCGCACACGTGGGACGGCCTCCGCGTCCCCACAGCGCTTGCAGCGACGCCGTGCTGCGGGGATTGCGCCACCAATCCTCGTCGTGGCGATCGCGGAGGAACTCACGCATGCGCGCGGCTAGCGCGCGCCCTTGCAAGTGCGCCAACGGCTCGAACCAGGGATCGAGATCGCGCAGAGCGAGACCGCCGGGAAGCTCTGCTCCCGTCGCGCGCGCGTAGAGATCGCGGTGAGCGGCGGCGGCTCGCGAGCCGAGGCCCGACTCGCGCGCCTGGACCGACGCGAGCGTCCGGGCCGCCGCGAGCCGGCAATCGATCACCGCCGCGATCGCGATCGCCCGCTCGTCGTCGCGCGAGAGCTGCGCCTTCGCGCAGCGGCGGAGCCATTCGCGGTCGCGAACGAGGCCCTCGAGGATCTCCCAACAGGCGTGCCACACCGACGGATCGCCGAGCCAGAGATCCTCGGGCGGCGCGTCCGGCGGCGGCCCGAGGCGAAGGAGCGCGGTCCCGATCGCGCCGAGCAGCACGCCGAGCGCGCGTGGGCCCTCGGCCGGCAGGAACGTGAGCGCGACTTCCCAAGGCGGATCGACCGGTTCCGCGCGGGCACCGGGCCGCTTGAGAGGCCGGTCCTCATCGTCGACCTTCACCTCGGACAGGTCGAGCCGGAGCATCTCCGCCCAGCGGCGCACGGTGCGCTGCATCTCGCCGGCGGGAAATGCGCTGGCGCTCCGCGGCGCGTGCAGCAAGTGGAGAACGTCATGCCGCGCAGCGGTACCGGGCTTGGCGCCTGTATGCCGTTCCATGAGCCAGCCGCCGAGGTCCTCGAAGATCGCGTCCGTGCCTTCCAGGACCTGTTCCGGCCAGCGCGCGGCTCCTTCCGGAACGGCGATGCCAGCCTCCGCTTGCGCGGCTTGCGCGGCATCCCACATCGCGCTTCGCGCCCCATCCGCGGCGCCGAGCGCGCTGGCGAGCGCCTCTTCCATTTCGCCGCGCTTTTCGCGCGAGCGCAGAGTGGGCAACTCGCGCTCCACGGCGACGGCAGGAATCGCGCCGTGCAGCCCTGCGTCGCCTGGGACCCTCACCAGCGGGCGCCGGTCGAGCCCGAACAGCTCCTGCGCCGCCACCGGCTCGAGCGCGAGGGCCCGGGCGCGCGCGAGAAAGTCGCGCAACGAGAAGAGGCGCGCGATCCGCGCTGGCCGGCGCGGATCCTCCGCTTCCGCATTGCCGAGAGCTTCACGCGCCTGCGCCAGCCCTTCCCCGCTCGGCGCCAGCTTGTGCGCGCGTAGGATGTCCCGCAGCCCGTCGTGGGGCGGCAGGCCCGCGGCGCACCGATATCGCTCGCGCGCAAGCGCCGAGGCGAGCCCGGCCGCGTCCTCTCGCAAGTCCGGCAGCTCGCGCAGCACGAGCTGCTGTTTACTTGATCAGCCGCGCCTCGCAAGCCCGCCAGTCGAGGTTCTTGAAGTACGCGTCGATGTACTTCGCGCGCTCGGTCGGCTTGTAGTCGGGCACGAAGGCATGCTCCCAGGCGTCCATCACCACGATGGGCTTGAACCCGGGGGGATGGCCGTCGTTGTGGAGCGTGATCCAGTGGTTCGAGACCAGCCGGTTCTCGGGGTTCTGGTACGCAATGGCCCAACCCACCCCGCGCATCGCGGCGATCGCCTTGAAGTCCTCGAGCCAGGCCTCCACGCTACCAAAGCCCTGGGCGAGCACCTGCGCCAAGGGGCCCGCCTTGCCCAGCGGGTCCGGCTCCGGCGCCGGGTTCCCGAAGTAGAGCTCGTGCAGCACCATGCCGCCGTATTCGAATCCGAGCCACCGGGTGAGTTCAGCGAAGGCCGGATTCGTGCCTTTGGCCTTGCCTTCCTTCGCCAGGGCCTCGAGCTGGACGTTGAGCTCGTTCACGTTCTTGACGTAGCCCTCGTACAGCTTGAAGTGGTCCTGCAGCAGCCCGTCGGAGATTCCAGACAGTCCCTTCAGCCTCG
>VBKQ01000361.1 GCA_005879505.1 Deltaproteobacteria bacterium | reverse complement strand
TCCCGGCGGGTCTCTGGCGGCCACGAACGTCTTCGTGCGCGAACGAGGGGCCTGGCGCATGGCGCATCACCACGCATCGCCACTTCCCAGACCGGCGCCCCGGCCGGCTGGGTTCCGGAGCTGAAGGAAAGGGGCCCGGAGCGCTTCGCCCCGGGCCCCCTGCTCGAATGGACAGCCTCAAGAAATAGTCACCAAGCCGCCTTCGGCGGCCGTGACTAGAGCTGATGGGCCAGCGCTGACGGATCGAACGCGTCTTCCGCGCCGTCGGTCCAGTCGACGTAGACCTGGTTGTTCCTCGTCACCAGGTTGCCGGCGACCGAGCCGTCGTATTCCACGTCGCCGTTCAGCGACAAGGTGACGGTGCTGGTAGTCCCCGTGGTCTGAGCGGTGACGGTCGCGTTCACGTTGAACGTCACCGAGTGATCGGTGGTCACGCCGTCGGCCTTGAGCAGATCGATCCCGACGCTGCCGCTCCACTGCACCGTGCTCGTCGTCGTCTGGCCGCTGGTCGAGTCTCGCAAGTTCAGCCCGAAGTGCTCGTGCGCCTGGACGAGAGCGATGTGATCGGTTGCGGTCCCGTTCACGCTGATGTTCACCGTCGTGCTGCTCGAGTCTTGCGAGACCGAGACGACGTACGTGACGCTGAAGCCGGCGTTGACGTGCACGGCGCTGCCCGTGCGCGAGAACAGCATCGCTCCGGTCACGACGACGGTGGCGGCGTTGCCGTTGAGGTTGCCGGTGTAGTGCAGGTTGGTGCCCCTCCAGGGGCCCGCGATCACCTCGAGCTTCAGGTCGAAGCTGGTGGTGGTCTCCGACCAGGTCACTTTCACCACGTCGCCGTTGTCGTAATCGACTTCAAGATAGGTATCCGCGCCGCAGGCCGGTCCCGGCGCGACCAGCGTCGGCGACCCGGTGCTGGGATCGCGGCGGACGCAGCCGACAGGGATGGTCGTGGCGGCGTTCGAGGTGCCCGACAAGCGCAGCGCCTGGTGCACGCTGCCCGAAGACGGCGCCAGGGCCGCCGCGGCGAGCTGGTCGGGGTCCGGCAAGCCCGTGCTCAGGTTCACCGTAGAGACGTTGCCCGACGCCGCGGCGCCGCCCACGTCACTGCCGATGCCCTGCAGACCGATGCTGGCTTGGGTGTTCGTGCTCGCCGAGCTCATGCCGGACTGGGCTTGCGTCGCGCTCGCCTTGATCGCGGCCGTGGCCATGATCGTGCTCTTGCCGCCGCACGCAGCGGCAACGATGGTTGTTGCAACCAGAATCCTTCGCATTGTGATTGGCTCCCCTCGGTAAATCTGCACGCAACAGATTGCCACATGGACGCCAGTAAACAGGCGCTGGCCACACCGACGTGCGGCCCCAGGATTGCGCGCACGTGCGCACTCTTCGGCCAAGGTGGGCTGCAGTGCGAGGTTCAGCGGAAAGCGGCGAGCCAGGCCGCAACCGGAGCGGCGGCGGCGATGAACGCGAGCGCTGCTTGCGCGACGCGCCCCCGGAGAGGCGGCAACGGCGACACGCCAGCGCCGAGGAGCACGCCGCAAGCGAATCCGCAGAGGTGTCCGGCGAGGTCCGCGCGCTTCGAGGTGCCGAGAAACGCCAGCAGCGCAAGCCCGGCGCCGAGCGGGACCCAGGCGCGCCGCCGGTGCTGTCTCAAGGCCGCGAGAACGCCCAGCGCGCCGAACACCGCCGTGGACGCGCCCACGGAGATGAAGTCACGGCGCAGCAGCTCCGCGGCCGCAAACGTGCCGGCGCTGCCTGCCAGCACCACCAGAATGGCGGCGACACCGGGACCGAGCGCGTGAGCGAGCAGACCAAGAAGCAGCCCTCCGAGGACCGCGTTCCCGGCCGCGTGACCGGCGTCCGCGTGCAGGGTGAGAGCAGTGACGGTCCGCCACCATTCGCCGCGGACGATGGCGGCGGCATCCGCGCCTCCACGCGAGAACCAGGGCGACGCGGCGGATTCCGGCCCGGTCCAGACGTGGAAGGCGAGAATGGAGAGGAAGAGGGCGAGCCCGCACGCTACGGCTGGCGTGGGCGGCCGCGGCGCCTGCACGCGGGGGATCGGCAGCGGATTCTCCCGCTCGAAGGCCGTCAGCGCAGCCTGCGCGCGCACCAGGTCGGCTTCGTCCACCATCAGCGCCCAGCGGTTTTCGCCGGTGCTGCGCAGCTCGTGCGCGATGCCCTCTTCGTCCAGGACGAGCGAGAAGTCCATGGCGCGCCTGAAATCATCGACCAGCCGCAAGAGCACGCCGGCAGCCTACACGGCGCGGTCCTGTGATAGGAGAGCGCCGCCATGCCGACTCTCGACGCGCCGCGCGCGCTGCAGTCCTCGCAGCGGATCTGGGACGGGGAGATCGTTCCCGCCCTGTACGAGTACATTCGCATCCCCAACAAGTCGCCTGCCTACGATCCTCGATGGCAGCGGAACATGGATCGGGCGGTGGCGCTGATCGAGGGCTGGTGCCGCAAGCAGCCCGTGGCCGGGCTGTCCGTCGAGGTGCTCCGGCTGGAGAACCGCACGCCGGTCATCTTCATGGAGGTCCCTGGGCAGGGGAGCGAGACCGTTCTCCTCTACGGCCATCTGGACAAGCAGCCGGAGATGAGCGGATGGCGGCAGGGGCTGTCGCCTTGGGCGCCCCTGCGCGAAGGGGACAAGCTCTACGGGCGCGGCGGCGCCGATGACGGGTACGCGAGCTTCGCCTCGCTGGCGGCGCTGCGGCTCGTGCAGGAGCAGAAACTGCCGCATGCCCGCTGCGTCGTGCTGATCGAGGCCTGCGAGGAGAGCGGGTCGACGGACCTGCCCGCCTACATCGCACACCTCGCGCCGCGGATCGGCAAGCCTTCGCTGGTGGTCTGTCTCGACTCGGGCTGCGGCAACTACGAGCAGCTCTGGATGACGACCTCGCTGCGCGGGATGGTCTCTGGCAACCTGCGCGTGGAGATCCTCAACGAGGGCGTGCACTCGGGAGACGCCAGCGGCATCGTCCCGGAGTCGTTTCGCATCCTCCGCCAGCTGCTCAGCCGCATCGACGACGAGCAGACCGGCAAGGTGAAGCTCGACGCGCTGCAAGTGCAGATCCCCCAGGAGCGGCTGAAGCAAGCCCGGCTCACCGCCGAGGTCCTGGGGGACGAGGTGTGGAACAAGTTCCCCTTCGTGCAGGGTGCGCGGCCAGTGGTGAGCGACAAGGTGGAGATGATCCTCAATCGCTCCTGGAGGCCGGCGCTCGCCATCACCGGCATCGAGGGGCTGCCTCCGCTGGGAAGCGCGGGCAACGTCCTGCGCCCGTTCACGGCCTGCAAGATTTCGCTGCGCATTCCTCCGCGCGTCGACCCCGCCGTGGCGACACGGGCCGTGAAGGAGGCGCTGGAGAAGGATCCGCCTTCCGGCGCCCGCGTCACCTTCGAGGGGGAGAAGGCGTCGATCGGCTGGGACGCGCCGCCGCTCGCACAGTGGCTCGCCTCGTCGGTCGACCGCGCCTCGCGCAGCTTCTTCGGAAAGCCCCCGATGGCCCTGGGCGAAGGCGGCAGCATTCCTTTCATGGGGATGCTGGGGGAGAAGTTCCCCGAGGCGCAGTTCCTCATCACGGGCGTGCTCGGACCCGGATCGAACGCGCACGGGCCCAACGAGTTTCTCCACCTCCCCACCGGAGTGCGGCTGACGGCCTGCGTGGCGAGCGTGATCGCCGATCACATCGCCAGATGAAGATCCTCGTCGCGGTGCTCCTGCTCGCGCTCCCCCTTTGGTGCGCGTGGGCGTTCTACGTCGCGGCGCGGTCGGGCCGGCTGACGTGGTGGCGGACGCTGATCTATGCGCTGGGCTTTTTCATCCTGCTGCTGGGGAACCCGCTGGCGAACGCGTACCTGCTCTCGCCGATCGACAGCTCCTTGCAGCGCGCGCTGTTCCAAAGGGCGCGGAATGCGGGGCTGCTCGGAGCCGACGAGGCCCGGGTGCGAGCCGTGCTTGGCAAGCCGTGGAAGGCGCACCAGCTCGAGGGGCCGTTCTCCGTCCTTCTCTACGCGCCGTGCAAAGTCTGCATGGCTTCGTATGGAGCGCCATTCGTCGTCTACCTGCGGGAGGGATCCGTCGAAGGATTCCGCTCGGGGTCCGGCGAGACACTGCGCGTGAAGCGCCCTTAGGAAGACGGTTTGAGGGGTCCGGCTCTGAGTCAGTGCCGGCCGCCGCCGCGCATGAGGTGCTGGACGGCCTCGAGCAGGCCGTCCTGGGTGAGACGGTACATGGGGAAAACGCGGCGGATGACCTCGGCCGTCCCGTACCAAGCGACGGCCGGTTCCGGATTGAGCCAGGCGGAGTGGAGGAAATGCTGGGCGAGGTGGGCGAGCCAGGCGATGCCGGGCGCGCCGGAGTCCTCGCCGAAGCTCCAGCGCGAGCCGCTCGACTGCAGCTCCCACGGGCTCATCAGCGCATCGCCGGCCACGATCAGGCGCCAGGAGGGGTCGCAATCCTGGAGGAGCTGCAGAACAGGGATTCCCCGCATCAGCGCCGCGCTCTCGTACACCCGGCCGTAGATGCAATTGTGGAAGTAGTACGTGCGCAGCTCTTTGAAATGCGTGGCCCGGCTCGCCGCCGAGAACAGCCGCTCGCAAACGTGCGCGTGCGGGTCCATCGAGCCGCCGACGTCCAGCAGCAGGAGCACGCGCAGATTCGAGCGGCGGGGAGGCCGCATCGTGATCTCCAGCTCGCCGCCGTTTCGCGCGGTCTTGTCGATGGTGGCCTCGACATCGAGCTCGTCCAGCGCGCCCTCGCGCACGAACGCGCGCAGGCGGCGCAGGGCGACCTCGATCTGCCGCGTATCCAGCGTCACGTCGGAACGGAAATCCCGGAAGCGCCTTTCCGCAGCCACCTCCAGGGCGCCCCGCCCGCCCGGCGACTCCCCGACCTTGATCCCGGTCGGGTGGATCCCTCCACTGCCGTGCGGCGACGTACCGGCCGTCCCCACCCAGCGGTTGCCTCGGTCGTGCCGCTCGCGCTGCTCGGCGAGGCGTCGGCGCAGCCGCTCGCGCGCTTCGACGAGATCGATCCGCTCGAGCAGCTGGCGCTCCAGCTCCGTGAGCTGCCGCTTCCCGGCGGGCTGCTCCAGCCATTGCAGCAGCTCGTCGGTGAGCGCGAGCGCATCGTCGGGTACGCCGCGGAAGTGATGCGCGAACGCGCGATCGAAGGCGTCCAGGTCCTGCTCGCGGTGCACGCAGAGAGCACGCGCGACCTCGTAGAAGCCGTCCAGCGTTCCTCGGTGGAGCCCCAGGCCCAGGGCCTGCGCCAGCGAGAGCGCTTCCTGCGCCCCGACCTTCACGCCGCGATCGCGCAGCTCGTAGAGGAAGGGCACGAACATGCTTACGCCCTCGGCCGGCGTCCGCGCGAAGCCGCCTCGGCGAAGACGAGCAGGTCTTGCTCGCGCTTGAGCAGGGCGCCGAGGAACGGCATCCCCGCCTCCAACTCGACGCTGGCGATCCCGGCGCGGCGCAGGACCGCTATCCAGTCGATCAGCTCGCTGGTCGAAGGCCGTTTCCGCAGCCCGTCGACGTCGCGCAACGAATAGAACGCCTGCAGCGTCTGATCGAGCAGCTTCTGGTCCAGGTCAGGATGGTGGACGCGGACGATGCGCGCCATCAGGTCCCTCTCGGGGAACTCGATGAAGTGGAAAACGCAGCGTCGTAGGAATGCGTCCGGCAGCTCCTTCTCCGCGTTCGAGGTGATCACCACCACGGGACGCTCGCGCGCGATCACCTCGTCGCCCGTCTCGGTGACGACGAACCGCATCCGGTCCAGCTCGTGCAAGAGGTCGTTCGGGAATTCCAGGTCCGCCTTGTCGATCTCGTCGATGAGGAGCACGACCCGGTCGCGCGAGGCGAACGACTGCCCGAGCGGCCCGTGCTTGATGTACCGCCGGATGTCCTTGACGTCGCCGTCGCCGAATCGCGAGTCGTACAGGCGCTGGACCGTGTCGTAGACGTAGAGGCCGTCCTGCGCCCGCGTGGTGGACTTCACGGGCCAGTGGATCAGGCGCAAGCCCAGGGCAGACGCGATGGCCTCGGCGAGTTGCGTCTTCCCGGTCCCCGGCTCGCCGCGCACGAGCAGCGGCCGCTCCAGCGCCAGGGCGCAGTTGACCGCCGACTCGAGCGCCGAGGAGGTGAGGTACTTGTCCGTGCCACGGAACCTGCGAAATTCCATCGGCACATCTTAACGGCCTTCCCGCCCGCTTGGCTTCCATCCTGCCGCGGCGACGCGGTACAGATCGCGCCGTGCCCACGCAAGCGCGCGCCTCGAGGATGCCGCCCCAGGTCCCCTTCATCATCGGGAACGAGGCGTGCGAGCGGTTCAGCTTCTACGGGATGCGGAACATCCTCACCGTGTTCCTCATCGATTGGCTGCTGAAGGACCACGTCCCGGCCCAGACGGACCGCGAGACGGCGGCGAAGGCGGTTTTCCATCTCTTCGTCTTCGGCGTCTACTTCACGCCCCTTCTCGGTGGATTCCTCGCCGACCGGTTCCTGGGGAAGTACCGGACCATCCTCTACATCTCCCTGCTCTACTGCGCGGGCCACGCTTGCCTGGCGATCTTCTCCGATCAGCCCGCCGGCTTCTACGCCGGGCTTGTCCTCATCGCGCTCGGATCCGGCGGGATCAAGCCCTGCGTCTCCGCCTTGGTCGGCGACCAGTTCACCGCGGAGAACAAACACTTGATGACCAAGGTATTCGCGATCTTCTATTGGAGCATCAACCTGGGATCGTTCTTCGCCTCGCTCTTGATTCCGAAGACGTTGCGCCTCTTCGGCCCTTCGGTGGCGTTCGGGATCCCCGGCGTTCTGATGGCGATCGCCACCATCGTGTTCTGGTCGGGCCGGAACTACTACGTGAAGGTCCCGCCAACCGGAGCGGATCCGCACTCGTTCTTCGCGGTGATTCGCAGCGCGTTGCGCAACCGCGGCCAGGGTGGCCCCATCCTGGACCGCGCCCGCACCGAGCATCCCGAGGAAGCCGTCGAGGGCGTCAAGGCGGTATTTCGCGTTCTCTCCATCTTCGCCTTCATCCCCTTCTTCTGGATGCTGTTCGATCAGAAGGCGTCCACCTGGGTCGTGCAGGCCCGTTCGATGAACCTGCGCATCGGGTCCTGGACGTTCGAGCCCGCCCAGATGCAGCTCGTGAACCCGGCGCTGGTCATGGTCCTCATTCCGTTCACCGCCGGTGTCGTCTATCCGTTCTTCAAGCGGCTCGGCTGGGAGCTCACGCCGCTGCGCCGCATGCCCATCGGGATCGCGCTGGGAGCGACGTCGTTCGTGATCGCCGGCCTGCTCAACGTCCCGGTTGCTGCAGGCATGAAGATCTCCGTCGTCTGGCAGGTGCTGCCGTACGTGGTCCTGACCATCGGCGAGATCCTGGTGTCGGTCACAGGTCTGGAGTTCGCCTATACGCAGGCGCCGCGCACCATGAAGAGCGTGATCCAGAGCTTCTGGAACCTGACCACCGCGGCGGCGAACCTCGCCGTGGCGCTCGCATCTGCGCTCGCCTTCTTCCAGGGTACCGGTCTGTTCTTCTACTACGCCGGGTTCGCGTACCTCGCGGCGGCAGGACTCGCGCTGGTCGCGCGGCGGTACAAGGTCGTCGAATGGTATCAGCGCGCTCCCGCCCCTCAGGGTGCGCCGCGCGGCCGGACCATCGCAGAGCCGGCGTAGCGCGCGACAGGCGATAGCGTCGCGAAGGCGCGCGACTCGCACCTGTCCCCACAACCCCAGAAAAGTGTTCTCCGTACTACAGAGCTCCGGCTAGGTTGTAGGGGTTCCAGCGCACCGCTCACCCTTTCGCCCAGCAGGAGCTACCGCGCCCCCGCTGGACCGGAGTGCCAAATGCCGCATCGCTCGGTCGCATCGGGTCTCATCGTTCTTGCGCTCGTTTCAATCGCGCTCCCGGTCCTTGCAGCGGGACACAAGCAGAAATCCAGCAGCTGGTGGGGCGACCCTGCTGTACCTCCGCCCAACCATGTTGAGATGACGGTAGAGGGCGTTCAGCCGGATATCACGGTAAGCGGGAACATCAGCTTCGTCCTCACCTGCACGCTCCCGCAGCCCTCGACGATGAAGCTCGACACCATCGTCATCCAGGTCGACGGCAGCAACGTGCAGGCGTACTACGGCAGCAACGCGCGCGCGATCCTCGGTCAGCCGCGCACCTTCACGGTCGATACGACGAGATTCGTCGACGGCTGGCACGAGCTCCGCGCCCGCTGCTACGCCCTGGAGACCGCTGCCGGCCCCGAGTTCGGCCATCAGACGCAGGTCACGAATGGCCATCAGCTCTACTTCAAGAACGGCAATAGGTTCGTCGACAACCGATCGGTCGTTCCCGGAATCGTCGATGCCCATTCCTGGTACGACACAGACGCGTTCACGGGCGACCAGATCGGCTACCTCTACGTGCAGATCCTGAACGCGCACACGCTGCTCGACGCACCGCTGAACGGCGTCGTGCCGATGACGGGCCTCGTCACGAATGCCGGCCCCACGACGATCGCGCACTGGGCGCTCAAGGTCGACGACGTCGTGATCACCGAGTTCCACGATGCGACGCAGATGCACACCGTCAACCTCGATACCCGCATGCTCTCGAACGGGCCGCACATCTTACAATTCCACGGCCACGGGCTGACGCGGAGCGGAAGGCAGCTTGCGGGCCAGGTCGACATCCCCATCGACGTGCAGAACAACTCACAGGTCTGCACGTTGGTTTGCACGCCGTAGAGCGCATCTCATGATCTGTACAGCCTAAAAGCAATAGTCGCCAAGCCGCCTCCGGCGGCCGCGACTACTCCGGCAGCGTGTAGCGCTTCCCGATCGCGTCGCGGATGCGGTCGCGGCTCTCCGGGCCGCCTCCGCCCTCGATCTGCTCGGCCTCCGCGGCGAGCGCGTCGTCCTTGATCACCGTCCGAAACCACTTCGAGTAATCGCGCCGCGCGAGATGATGCATCCAGGTCTCTTCGTCCACGCCTTCGGCCATCTGCAGGAATATGCCCAGGTTCTGCGCGCGCAGCTTGAGCTTGCCCTGCGGCCCGCGAAAGACGAACGCGTCGCCGCCGACTCCGGCCGCGTACTTGCGCCGGTGCCGCATCTGCGCCTTCCCTTGGACGAGACGGAGCGGCTCCGCCTGCCCGTTCGACCAGGCCAGCACCTCGCCGTCCTCGAGCTCGACCGGTGGCACCCGCCCGAACGGCTGCAGCGCTCGCTCCGGCGTCTTTCCCACCGCCAGCGCGGTGTCCACCGTTTCCAGCATCGCCGGAGAGACCTGCTGCGGATTCGCGGTGACCATCAGCACGCCCCCCAGCTCGCGCGGCAGCGTGAGCGGCGCCGGCTGCCAGGATGCAGGGAACAGATGGTGCGCCTCGTCGATGACGATCCAGTGAGGACGCCCCGTGCGCGCGCGCAATTCTTGTAGCCGGGGAAGGAGCGTGGCAAAGAACGCCGGACGATCGTTGACCGGCACGGCGACCATGCTGACGGCGACGTGCACCGAAGGCTTGGCGAGCAGCTCGAGGATCTCGCCGACGGCCGGAGCACGCTCCTGCGTGCCGACGGAGACCAGGCCCTCGAATCCTCCGTAGTCGCCTTCCGAGTCCACGATGCAGCACTGGTATCCGGCAGCCATCAGGCGCTCGATGAATCCGGTTGCCACGGTCGTCTTGCCGCTGCCGGAGGGCCCTGCGATGAGCAGCCGTCGCCCGGCCGGGGCGATGCGCGACTCGGTCCCGTCGCGCCTCGTCCCAAGGAGCAGCGCGTGGCGCGCCACCACCACCGAGCGCAAGTCGTCCTCGATGATGCGATCGATCAGCTCCTCGACGCCCGCGCCTCGCGCGCCCCGCGTGACCAGATCGGCCCGCTCCTTGAGCGAATCGAGCGCGTTGGCGACGGCCACGCCGCATTCGCTGGCCGCCAGCATCGCGTGATCGTTTTCCGCGTCACCGACCGCGACCGTATTGCGCATCGACAGGCAGAGCTCCTCCAAGGCCAGGGTGAGCCCCGTCTGTTTGTTCACGCCCGACGGGAGCAGCATCACGGCGCCCTTGTTGAAGATGACCTGCCACTCGAGGCCGAGCTCGCGGACCACCTCGACGGCCGCGACCTCATACGGCTCGCGCGTCGCCACGATCACCCGGCCGGTGTGCAGCGGGGTAGCGCCGCGTTGGCGCAGCCGCTCCGCCAGGGCGGGCGGGGGTGGTTCCGCCACGCACTTCTCCTCGCGCGTCTGCGGCCGGTAGAGAAGAGCGCCGTTTTCGGCCACCACCAGGTCGAAGAGATCGAACCGGTCGAAGACCGTCTGCAGATCCCTGAGCTCGCGGCCGGTGACCAGCACCACGCGCCGGCCGCTCTTGCGCAGGCGCTCTACTGCGGCCACCGTCTCCGGACGGACGGTTCCCTGCTCGGCGAGCGTCCCGTCGTAGTCCGTCGCCACCGCGAGATATCGCACGGCGGTGAATGTGCGGCGTGGCGGGCCGGTCTACAACGTCCACGACCGCCCGCCCGTCCGGTCATGCTTCGGATCGTGTTCGGTATGTGGTGATCGAATCGGGTGCGGTCGGGCGGCATCAAATGTTCCGTCGGGGTTGGGTCCTGCCGTCGATAAGTCCGCAAAAGTTGGAAACGTGCCCTCGTTTGACACGGGTTTTGCAGTCCTTACGTTGGCGCACGATGGAGGAGAAGAAATTGGAATTGAAGCTACCGGTATTCGTCCTCGAAGATGCCGTGCTGCTGCCCGGAGCGGTGGCCCGGCTCGATACGGACGCGAGCGGCGCCGCGCTGGCGAGGGCCGCCGCGGCTTCGGAAGACAAGCGCGTCGTCGTCGCACTCAGCACCGAGAGCGAGCTCGGCGTCCACCCGATGGCCACCCTCGCCCGCGTCGAGGCCGTGGGCAGGGACGGCGGAGTGATCGTGGCGGCCGTCGGCCGCGTCCGCGTGCTGGAGTTCATGGAAGGCGAGCCGCTTCCCTCGGTTCGCGTGGAGGAAGTTCTTGTTCCTCCGGCCCAGGGCACTGAAGTGGAGGCGCTCGCGCTCGAGGCGCGCCGGATTGCCCGCGACATCCTCGCCCTGCTGCCGGCGATCCCGGCGCAGGTCGCGCAGGCGCTCGACGCCATCAAGGATCCGGGAGCTCTCGCGGACCTGCTTTCCCACCACGTGCCCGCGGAGACCTCCGACAAGCAGAAGGTGCTGGATGCGGTCGACCCGGTCGAACGGCTGAGGCTGGTGGTCGCCCTGCTCGCTCGCAGGCGCGAGGTGCTGAAGGCCGCGCACGACATCGAAGGCGCCGTGCAGGAGAAGGTCTCCAAGGCGGAGCGCGAGCACATCCTGCGCAAGAAGCTGGAGGCCATCCAGAACGAGCTGGGCGAAGGCCCCGGCTCCGACGGCGACGAGCTGGGCAAGAAGATCGCCTCGCTGAAGCTGCCGGAAGACGTGCGCGGACAGGTCGACAAGGAGCTGGCGCGGCTGAAGAAGTTGCCCGAGCAGTCTCCGGAGAAGTCTGTGTCGCGGTCGTGGCTGCAGTGGATCGCGGATCTGCCCTGGGGAGTCTTCACCGAGGACAACCTGGAGGTCGAGAACGCGCGCAACGTGCTCGATGCGGATCACCACGGCCTCGAGAAGGTGAAGAAGCGGGTCCTGCAGTTTCTTGCCGTGCGCAAGCTGCGCGGCGACCTGAAGGGACCGATCCTCTGCCTGGTGGGCGCCCCGGGCGTCGGCAAGACGTCCTTGGGACAGAGCATCGCCCGCGCCATGGGGCGGAAGTTCGCCCGCGTGTCGCTCGGCGGCGTGCGGGACGAGGCGGAGATCCGCGGTCACAGGCGCACCTACGTTGGCGCCCTGCCCGGCCGGATCGTGCAGGCGCTCAAGCGGGTGGGCACGGCCAACCCCGTGCTGATGCTGGACGAGATCGACAAGCTCGGCGCCGGCTACCAGGGCGATCCCTCGGCGGCCTTGCTCGAGGTGCTGGATCCTGAGCAGAACAAGGCGTTCGCGGACCACTACCTCGAAGTGCCGTTCGATCTGTCGAAGATCCTCTTCATCGCCACCGCGAACACGCTGGAGACGATTCCGCCGGCGCTGCGGGACCGGATGGAGGTCCTGGAGATCCCGAGCTACACCTCGGAGGAGAAGGCGGCCATCTCGCGCGCGCACCTCTTGCCCAAGCAGCTCGAGGCGCACGGGCTCTCCGGCGTGAAGGTGGAGCTGACCGACGAGGCGCTGAACCGGATCATCGCCGCGCACACGCGAGAAGCCGGCGTGCGCGGGCTGGAGAAGCGGCTCGCGGACGTGTGCCGGACGCTGGCGGTGGAGAAGGCGAGTGGAACGCTGGTGGAACCGCGGCGGGTCGAGTTCGACGAGATCGAGCCGATCCTCGGGCCCGACCGCTTCCAGCCGGAAGTCCGCGAGGACGCAGGGGTGCCCGGCGTCGCCGCAGGCCTGGCCTGGACCCCCGTCGGAGGCGAGGTGCTGTACGTCGAGGCGCTGCGCATGCCGGGCAAGGGCCAGCTGATCCTCTCCGGCCAGCTCGGCGACGTGATGAAGGAGTCCGCGCGGGCGGCGCTCAGCTACGTGCAGGCGAACGCGCTCCAGCTCGGCGTAGGCGACAAGCCTCTGGAAGGCTGGGACGTCCACGTCCACGTGCCGGCGGGAGCGACGCCCAAGGACGGCCCCAGCGCCGGCGTGACGCTGTTCACCGCGCTGGTGTCCCTGCTCTCGGGCGTTCCGGTCCGCACCGATACGGCGATGACCGGCGAGGCCACGCTCCGGGGCCGGGTGCTGCCGGTCGGCGGGATCAAGGAGAAGGTGCTCGCCGCACACCGTCTCGGTCTCAAGCGGGTGGTGATCCCGCAGGCCTGCGCGGCCGAGCTGCGCGAGATTCCGCAGCACGTCCGGGACGAGCTGGAGATCGTGCTGGTGAAGCGGATGGACGAGGTGCTGAACGCGGCCCTCGACCGTCCCGTTCCGCAGCTGCGCGTCGCGGCGTAGTCGCGGCCGCGGAAGGCGGCTGAGCGACTGTACAGTGCAGGTCGAGCCGGATCATCAGCGCTTGCGCCGCTTCGAGGGCTGCACGCGGGGCGGCTCGTCCTCCTGCTTCGCGTAGTGCGGCGGCCAGGGCGCGTCCGCCTCTCCTTCTCCCTTCTGGCGCGCGGACAATTCGAGCAGCGACTCCAGCGAACTGGGCTCCTCGTCGATGCTCGCGTGCGGGTCGCCGGCGCGCGCGAATCGATCGGGGACGGTGGCTAGCGTGAACGCCTCCGGTTCGACCTGGGGGACTTCCTCCCAGGAAAGCGGCGTCGATACACGCGCGTCAGGCGTCGGGCGCACGGAATACGCGGATGCGACCGTCCGGTCCTTCGCGTTCTGGTTGTAGTCGATGAAGACGCCGTGCCGCTCCTCCTTCCACCACTTGCTGGTGGCGAGGGCCGGCGCGCGCCGCTCCACCTCCCGCGCCAGGGCCAGGGCCGCCGCGCGCACCTGCTGGAACGTCCAGTGCCGCTGGATGCGGACGTTCACGTGCATGCCCCGCGAGCCGGACGTCTTCGGCCACCCGCTGAGACCGTGCTCGCGCAGGACCTCGCGCGCGAGCAGCGCCACCTCCCGCACTTGCGGCCAGGGCACGCCCGGCACCGGATCGAGGTCGACGCGCAGCTCGTCAGGATGATCGAGGTCGTCCGCGCGCACCGGGTGCGGGTGGAGATCGATGCAACCGAGGTTGATGATCCAAACGAGCTGTGCCGCGTCCCGCAGCACCACTTCACGGGCGGTGCGGCCGGAGGGGAACTTCAGCTCCACCGTCTCGATCCAGAGCGGCCGTCCCTCTGGGGCCCGCTTCTGGAAGAAGAACTCGCCCTCCGCGCCGTTCACGTAGCGCTTCAGCGCCATCGGGCGGCCGCCGGCGCCGCGCAGCGCGCCCGTGGCGACAGCGAGGTAATAGCGGACCAGATCGATCTTCGTGTACCCCCGCTGTGGGAAGAAGATCTTCTCCGGATTCGAGATGGGGATCTCGCGGCCTTCGATCTGCAGGATCTCCTTGCGCGCGGGCACCGGCGCAGCATAGTCGCCGCTGGTGCGTCACGACACGCCGAAGATCTGCTTGAGCTCGGCGGGCGCGGTCTCTTCGAGTTGGTCGTAGCGGCATTCGGCCGGCGGCTTGTCCGGACGCCAGCGCAGGAACGTCGTGGCATGGCGGAAGCGGTCGCCTTGCAGGTGATCGTACGCGACCTCGCAGACGCGCTCGACGCGCAGCGGCTCCCAGGAGAGGTCCTTGCCCCGGTTCCAACGGGAGGACGCGCCGGGCATGCGCTGGTCGCCGCTCCACTGCGCCCACTCGCGCCAGGGATGGCCCTCGGCGGCGCCTTCCCTCAGGGGCGCGAGCTCCTTGACGAGCTCCTTGCGCTTCGCCGCCGTGAACGAGGAGGTGACGCCGACATGATGGAGCGTGCCGTCCCGGTCGTAGAGGCCGAGGAGCAGGGATCCGATCATCGTGCCCGGGCCGTTCTTGTGCCAGCGGAAGCCAGCCACCACGCAGTCCGCGGTGCGCTGGTGCTTGATCTTCAGCATGGTGCGCTTGTCGGGCTGATACGTCTGGTCGGCTCGCTTGGCGACGACACCGTCGAATCCGGCGCCCTCGAAGCGCGCGAACCAGTCCTGCGCCACGGCGCGATCGCGCGTGGCCGGCGTCAGATAGAGAGGCGGCGTCACCGAAGCGAGAGCGCGCTCCAAACGCCGGCGGCGCTCCTGCTGGGGAGATTCTCGAAGGTCCTCGTCGCCGAGCGCGAGCAGATCGAAGGCGACGTACGAGGCCGGCGTCTGCGAAGCGAGCAGCTTGATCCGCGAAGCCGCCGGGTGGATCCGCAGCAGCAGCGCATCGAAATCGAGCCCGTTCGGTCCGGCGATCACGATCTCCCCGTCCACCACGCAGCGCCGTGGAAGCTGGCTCCGGAGCGGGTCCTCGAGCTCCGGGAAGTAACGGTTGAGCGGCTTCAGGTCGCGGCTCTGCAGCAAAAGATCGTCGCCGTCGCGGAACACGATCGCGCGGAAGCCGTCCCATTTCGGCTCGAAAATCCAGCCTTCGCCCTCGGGCAGCGAGGTGGCGAGCTTCGCCAGCATCGGCGGAATCGGACCTTGGAGCATGTGTACAATCTCGAGCAGTAGCCGCAAAGCCGCACCTGCGGTGCGGCAGCGGCTAGCATACCCAAGGGACTGGACGGCCGCACTGCGCCAGGGAAGCATGGTGGGCGCATGGCGGACCTCGTGCTCTTCGTTCCCGGATTCTTCGGATTCGGCAGCTTTGGCCATCCGGACCGGCCTCTGATCGAGTACTTCGCGCGCGTCGAGGACGCCATGCTCCGCGCGCACATGCGCCCGCTGCGATTCGCCGTGCACGAGCCGCCGCCGGCCGGATCGCTGGCGGAGCGCGTGCGCTCCCTGTACGCCCGGGCCTCCGAGCTGATCCGGGCGGGCGCGACGCGGCTGCACCTCGTCGGCCATTCGACGGGCGGGCTCGACGCACGCCTGCTGGCCCACCCGCGTTACACCGCGCTGCCGGAGCGAGCGGAGCTGATCGCCCGCATTGGCTCCGTGATCACGGTATCCGCGCCGTTCCACGGAACACCGCTCGCGCGGTCGCTGGGCGACGTCGCCTGGGTCGCGGCCCCCGCGCTCTGGTTCGCAAGCATCCTCGCCACCCGCGGACGCCTGCGGCTCGCCGGGCAGGCGGCGGCGCTGTTCAACCTGGTCAAGCGGGCCGCCTTGCAGCAGCCGACGCCCACCGACCAGGTGATCGCGCAGCTCGCGGACGTCGACGAGGATACGGCGCACCAGATCCGCCGTTTCCTAGCCGATGTGGCGGCCGATCACCGGCTGGTGCGCGATCTCACACCGGAAGCGATCGGTGAGCTGAACCGCTCGCTGCAGGGGTCGGACGTCCTGCGCCCGATCAGCTTCGTTTCGGTGTCGCCGCCCGCCGGGTTTTCGCCCCTCACGTTCCTGTTTCGTCCGCTGCACCGCCTTCTCTACGACGTGACGTACAGGCTGGCCGCCGGCAGGCCAGCGGCGGACGCGCGGGTGCCGGAAGGTCCTTGGATCGGCGAGAAACACATCGTCCTGCTCCCCGCCTCGAGCGACGGGATCGTCCCCGCCTGGTCGCAGACGCTCGAGGGACAGGCGAAGGGCATCGTCCTCGGCGACCACCTCGACGTGATCGGGCATTACGAGGCGGCGGGTGCGACCTTTCTGCGCTCGGGATCCAACTTCGACGATGCGCGTTTTCGCGCGCTCTGGGAAGAGGTCGGCCGGTGTATCCTCGCGGCATGACCCAACCTGCGCCGGCGCTGCGGGCGACCAATCTGGACAAGCTCGCCGCGCAGCGATTCGACGTGCTGGTCCTCGGCGGAGGGATCAACGGCGCGGTGTCCGCGGCCGCCCTGGCCGCGCGCGGCGCGAAGGTGGCGCTGATCGATCGGGGCGATTTCGCTGGCGTCACTTCGCAGCAGTCCTCGAATCTCGCTTGGGGCGGCATCAAGTATCTGGAGACATACGAGCTCGGTCTCGTGCGCAAGCTCTGCCGCGCCCGCAACGAGCTGATCTGCGCCTACCCGAGCACGGTGCAAGAGATCCGGTTCTTCACCTCGATTGCGCGCGGGTTCCGCCACGGCAGGCTCAAGCTCTGGCTCGGCGCCCTGCTCTACTGGGCGATCGGCGGCTTCTTCACCCGGCGCCCGCGGCTGCTCTCCGTCGCCAAGATCGAGCGCGAAGAGCCCGCCATCCAGACGCGCGGCCTTGCCGGCGGGTTCGAGTACTCGGATGCCTACCTGCACGACAACGACGCGCGCTTCGTCTGGGGGTTCATCCGCTCGGCGCTCGACCGCGGCTGCGTCGCCGCCAACTACGTCGAGGCGCTCGGCTCCACGCGCACGGCCCAGGGCTGGCTGACGCGGGCGCGCGACGTCACGACCGGGCGGGAGTTGACCGTCGCTTCCGCCGTGCTGATCAACGCCTGCGGCCCCTACGCCGACGAGGTCAACGCGCGCGACGGCGTCTCCACGGTGCACCGCCACGTCTTCTCCAAGGGGATCCACGTCATCGTCGACCCGGTCACGGTGGAGCGGCGGGTCCTGACCTTCTTCGCCGACGACGGGCGGCTGTTCTTCGTGATCCCCATGCAGGCGAAGACGTGCATCGGCACCACGGATACGCGCGTGGACCGGCCGGAGGTCGAGGTCACGCCCGAGGACCGGCGGTTCGTCCTCGACAACATCAACAAGCGCCTGCAGTTGCCGCGCCCGCTGGAGGACTCGGACATCATCGCCGAGCGATGCGGGGTCCGTCCCCTGGTCGTGTCCGGTGGCGGGAACGGCGGGCGGGACTGGATGCAGCTCTCGCGAAAGCACGCGATCGAGACGGACCGGGACCGCAAGCGGCTGACGATCTTCGGCGGCAAGCTGACCGACTGCATCAACGTGGGGGAGGAAATCTGCGCCGAAGTGCGCAGGCTCGGCGTGGTGCTCCCCTTCGCGGACCGGGTCTGGTTCGGGGAGCCGCCCGCCGCCGTGCGCGACGAGTACTTCCACCAGGCCCGCCTGATGGACCTCGACTCGCTCACTTCCCCGAACGCCAGCGAGAAGCTCTCCACCCGGCTCTGGCGCCGCTACGGCGCCGAAGCGCTGGGCCTGCTCGAGGCCATCCGCCGGGACCCGCGCCAGGCGGAGGTGATCATCGAGACCAGCGAGTACATCCGCTGCGAGCTGGACGAGGCGGCGCGCCGCGAGATGGTGGTGAAGCTGGAGGACTTCCTGCGCAGGCGGTCGAAGATCGCGCTGGTGGTCCGAGAAGAGGAAATCCGCGCGGCGCCCGGGTTGCGCGAAGCGTGCAGGATCCTCTTCGGCGGCGACGCGGAGGCGAAGATCGCGGAGTACTTCGGGACGGCTTTGACCCGCCAGGTCGCGGCGGTGGAGTAGAGCTTACCGCCTCCCCGTCCCCGGCTCGCCGATCTCGATCGCCCTCTCCGGGTGCTTGTCCCGCAGCGCTTCCAGCACGAGCCGGACCGCTGGGTACCGCCCCCTCCGCCCAGGACGATCGCGGCGTCCACGGCCATGGCGACCAGCGCGCCTTGCGCGGAGTTGACGCCGGTCGGAATGGCGAGATCGACCCACGGATTGGCTTCCGCGCGCGACATTCCTGGCAGCAGGCCGAGGCAGATCCCCTCCCCGTTGGCCTCCTTGTAGCCGCGGGAAGCGCCCTCCATGCATCCGCCGAGGCCTCCGCAGACCAGGTGGACCCCTGCGCGGGCCAGCTCGCCTCCGATCTCCGCGGCCATCCGCTCCCGTTCCGACCCGGGTTGACCGTCGCCGATCACCCCGATCACCGGGCGGCGCTGCTCGGCATTCTGCGAGGGCTGTCTGCCCGCCGGCGCGGCGCGCGAGCGGTCCTCCGCCCCGGTGTGGTCGCCTTTCATGCTTCCAACATGGGCATCACGAACCGGACCCGCGATCAATTTTTCATGCGCGCAGCAGCGCCGGTACCGGGGTTTGCTGGCCGGCCTCGAAGACCAGGACGCCCTCGTCCACGTATCCCTCGAGGTCCTCGGCCAGCCACCTCTGCCCGGCGCGGATCTTGTGGAAGCGGACGGCGCAGCCTTCGCCATCGTAGGAGAGGATCACGTTGAACCGGCCCGGATAGCGCGCGAGCGCAAGCGAGACGACGCGCGCCGTCAAGAGCCCCGCCGTCAGCAGCAAGAGCGGGCAGGACCGGACCAGCCGGGAATCGAGCATCGCCTCCATCCGCAGCTTGTTCGCGCTGCACTCGAGCGCGGTCTGGTCGGGAAAATCGACCGCGCTCAGACGGGGATTGCTGACGAAACCGCGCAGCAGGAAGCACCCTCCGGCCTCGACGATCTGGACGTCGAGGCCACGTGGAGGGACTACCGCCTCGACCTCGCGGCTGCGCAGGTCCTGCAGGTAGCGCTCCATGCGGCGGTTGAACTTCATGGGATGAAAGCATAGGCGCAGGAGCTCTCGCCGCGCACGCAATTTTCGCCCTTACGCACCCCAGACGGTCACGAGCAGCGTGCGCCGGTGTGGCGCCCGCCGGTGCTCCCACAGATAGAGGGCCTGCCAGGTTCCGAGAGCGAGATCTCCGCCGCTCACGGGCAGCGTTTCCGCCGTCCGCGTGATCGCGGCGCGGATGTGGGAAGGCATGTCGTCGGGACCTTCCGTGTCGTGCTCGTAGTCTCCGTCCTCCGGCGCGAGACGCGCGAGGAACGTCTCCAGATCGCGCCGCACCGCCGGGTCAGCGTTCTCCTGCACGACCAGCGATGCGCTGGTGTGCTGCACGCAGACGTTGCACAGCCCCGTCCGCACGCCAGCCGCCTGCACGACGCGGCGGACCGCTTGCGTGACGTCGTGGAGCCCCTGGCCGTGCGACTCGATACGGAGCGATTCCTGATGCATCTTCACGCCCGCTCCCAGCGGGCGGGCTGCGGCCCGTCGACGCGGCCGCGCAGCCTCTCCTGCGGCCGGAAGCGACCCTTGTATTCCAGCGAAGCGCAGCCCTCGACGCGGTAGCCGAGGTACACGTAGGCGAGCCGGCGATGGTGCGCATATTCGATCGCGCGCAGGACGTTGTACGTGCCGAGCGAGAGATGCGTGCGGTCCGGGTCGTAGTAGCAATAGACGGCGGAGAGCGCGCGCGGTGTCTCGTCGGCGATGCCGATGCCGATCAGCTCCTCATCGTCCCAGTAGGAGAACTCGCGCGCGGCCGCGTGCGGGAAGCAGAACTGCATCGCGTAGGACTCGACGCCGATGCGATCGGGTTTCCAGCCCCGCTCCACCTCGCGGCTGGCATGCCACTTCCGGTAGAGCGTCAGCCGCTCGTCGTCGACCAACGGCTCGCCCACTTCCAGGCGCACGTGCGCGGCCCGCCGGCGCACTCGCCGCAGGTTCACCGACGGAGAGAACGTGGCGACCGGCACGCGGACGGAGACGCATTCGTCGCAGGTCGCGCAGACCGGCCGGAAGTACACCGGGCCGAACCGCCGCCAACCCCGCTCGAGCATGCTGTCCAGCTCGGCAGGGGTAACCCCGGTCATCAGCATCGTCTCCGTCGTCGAGCTGATGCCGTCGAGGAATCGGGGCCGCTGAAGCGCCATCCGAGGTGGCCGGAGCAGCCCCGGCAGACGGAGACTTCCCAGGTGCAGCCGGGGAACCAGCTCCAATATGGCGAGGGGGTGGTCACTTCCGCGCATCCGGACGCCTGGGAAAAACCGGCGATCACGTACTCGGTTCCTTCGGGATTGACGAACGCACGCGTCGCCGCGCCATCGAGCGGGATGCGGTGGCGATCGCGCGCCACTTCGGCGCCACAGGCCGCGCAACGCCAGATACGGTCCGCCTCCGTTCGCGCCGCTCCGCCGGCCTGCTGGGACTCTTCCCGCAGCATGCGCCGAGTCTACTCCACGACGGACCCGTTGCGTTCTGCGGCCCGCCGTGCCACGGATGCGACGTGCTCGAGCGGCTCTTCCAGCTCACCGCGCGCGGAACGACT
>VBKQ01000038.1 GCA_005879505.1 Deltaproteobacteria bacterium | reverse complement strand
TACCTCGCGGACGAAATGCCGCCGCGCGCCGGGTAGCAGGGTCGTAATTGCATCCCGATCTGAGGCGAGAACGATGGGAGGCGTGACATGCGCCAATGCGGGACCCACAAGGGCACAGAAGAGGAGGACGACACGGATGGTCATGCTGTCTCCTTCCTGAACCACAGGTCGCGGATGGACAGCGCCGCGATCAGCACGTAGCCGAGAGCGAACAACGTCCCGCCGGCGATCACGAGCATGCTGAGCGACGGCGAGACGAAGCGCGTCGCCCACATGCCGCCGATGTCGAGGAAGGTCCCGAGAAAAGGCAGGGCAACGATGGCGGCCTTGGTCCTTTCGGGCACCGAGGTGAAGAGGAAGATCAGGCCGGCAAGGCCGGCGATCAGCGTTTGCCCGAACAGGTGCGTATGGCTGGTCTGGATGAGCAAAGGCGTGCGGATCGTCATCTTCGCCTCGCTCGAGATCTGCCCGAGATCGATCTCCTTCTCGCCGCCCGCCTCGCCGTGTTGCATGCCGGTCATGGGAAGATCGGGCGCAAGACTCGCCTGGACTGCCGCAGGCGATACCCCGACGGCGGTGGACGCCTGCGCGAATGCAGCGAGGGCACCGCAGCCGATCCCGAGCAGGAAGAGCGTGCAGAAGATCCTTCCGCTCAAGGGCAGCCGCGACAGCTGGATCCCATTCATGGCGCCGTCTCCTAGTAGTTGACGACGAGCTGCGCGGTCACGACGTGGCCGGTATTGCTCGCCTCGGTGATGGGAATGCCTGGCTCTGCGTCGGCGAAGACCGGCCGGTTGGAGTGGCCGAGGCGATACTCGAGCCGCAGATCGACCCAGTCGAGATGGTGTCGCGTGCGCGCGTAGGTCACGCCGGGCGGGCGGAGGTCTGGAACCAGCTCCGACAGGTGGAAGATGGACGCGAACGTGAATGACTGCAACGTCTGGGCAACACCTGTCCGCGCGCCGTCGACATCCCTGAACAGGCCGTACCGGAACGAAAACCCGAGCCAGGAAACGACGTCGTAGTGGGCGAGGGCGTAGAGGCCGAGCCAGCGAACGTCCGCGCCGGAAACCTCGTCGGCGGCGAACGGGATGCCCCGGCGGCGGAAGGACACGCCCGACTCGCCCCCATAGACGAATTCAGCCGCGACGAGCAGCGGCGACGAAGCCGACCAGGTCAGGTCGGCATCGACGATCCAGCGCGCATGTGTATTGACGTCGTCCTGCTCCGGTCCCCAGAAGCCGCCGATGCCCAGGTTCAAGAGCTGGCTGCCCTGCACAGGCGTCACGCCCAGGCGGCCGCCGACGCTCTTCGCGCGGTTGTTGTCTTCGGGCGGATCCTCGGTGGTCTCGTTCTCCCAGCGGTTGACGAGCCAGGCCACCGCATCGAGCCATGGAGCGAACTGGTAAGCAGCCTGTAGACCGGTCATGCTCTGCGGCCGTCCGAATCGCTGCAGCTCCGATGTCGTGGCGGTCAGGTTGAGCGCGGCATCGTGGCGCTCGTAACCGAACGGCGTGTCGAACCGGCCGAACGAGAGAGCGAGGCCGTTCCCGAGCGGGGCAAACGCGGTGAGGTTGAAGCGGTGGAGGCTGATTTCGGTTCCGATGCTTTCGGTTCCGAATTGCTCGATGCAAGCGCGCGTGCCGGGACATCCGATGTTTGGATCGAAGCCGCTGTGCCGGTGGCCTTGGCGTTCGATCTCGATGCTGGCGCCGGCGAAGAGCCACGGTGCAAAGACCTTGCTCACTCCCAGGCTGAATTGATCGAACCTGTAGTCGGTGCGCCGCGGCTCCGAGGAAACCGGAGCGCTGCCGGCGAACTCGGGCACCATCTGGATGCGCGAGTTGTAGTTCGCCGAACCGACGAAGAACCCCGAAAACCTGAGCCCAGCGGGGGCCGACGGTATCGAGGCCTCCTCGCGATCGAGGCTGATCTCGCGCTCCTGCGCGATTGCGCCGGAGACGATGAAACACATCGAGAGCAAAAACGGACATGCGCGGGTGCGCATGGTTCCTCCTGGGCAAGCGGGATCGCGGCGCGCAACCACGCCGCGCTCAATCGGCCAACTGCACCGTGCTCAGGAGCGTGCGAGGGGAGGCGGGGTCGGGACTTCGAAAAGCGGATCTGATGGCGGCGGCGAAAGCTGCAGATCGATGGCCGGCAGAGCTGCAACCGCTTGCGGCGCGGGCGCCGCGGCAGGGATCGCGGGGTGGCGGGGAATGGAATCGACCATCCAGGTGCTGGAGGAAGTTCCGCAGGTCTTCAGCACCGGCTTTCCGGACTCGAGCTCCCTCTGGTGCGTACAGAACCGGCACTGGCATTTCGCGTCCGCGCCGCGGTGGGCGCAGCAGCAGGAGGTGGCTGCCGGCGCCGTCAGCAGCGGCAGCTGCACCGCCTCCATCGCGACGACCCAGACGCCGGCGATGGCCAAGGCCCGGCACCAGGGAATCGCCAACGTGCGCTGGAGCCAACCACGGCTGCGCATGTCGCGGCTGCTACTTCGCTCGCCTTGGACGGTCAAGGGTCCCATCGCCCACGCGATGCCAGATCAGACGGTCACGCCTATCTTTTGAGGGTGCCTCGGCGCGACCCCTATGAGGTGCTCGGGATTCCGGCAGGCGCGTCCGCTCCGGAGATCAAAGCAGTCTACCGGCAGCTCGCCCGCACCTTTCATCCCGACGTCAATGCGGACGAGGAAGCGATCGAGCATTTTCGCGAGATCACCGAGGCGTTCCTGATTCTCTCCGACCCCGCGCGGCGCAAGGCATACGATCGACAGCGCAAGCGCCGGCCACGCCGCGATCTGACGGAGGAGACCGAGACGTATCTCGGCCTGCGCGTCGCCGGCATCGACCTCGGCAGCGTCCTCGGCGTCTCCGTCACCGTGCGGCGCCGGACGCTCTTCCCTGACCCGCCAGAAAAAGATTCTACGCCCCTGATGGCGCTCCCCCCGGACTCGTTATGATCGTCTCATGGGCGTTCTGGTGCGTGCCGTCCTGCTCTGCTTCGTCGGTAGCGTCCTGGGGATCGCCGGCAATGCGTTGTCGCCGCATCCAGCGCGTCTGGGCATCCCCGTCCATGCCACTGCCGAGTCGAATGATGCAGTCTGCCAGGATCCGCGCACGAGCGTCGCCCGCATCTCGGTAGAGGAAGCGAAGCCGCTGTGCATCGCGTGCACGGCGGCGTTCGTCGATGCGCGCTCCGCGCAGGAATACGCGGCCGGGCATATCACCGGCGCGGTGCACCTTGCTCCAGGTCAGCCCGCCGGCCCGCTGCTCCCCAAACTGAGCGCCGCGCCGACCGTGATCGTCTACGACCGCGATCGCGACTGCGCCGCGGCGGATCAGATCGCCGTGCTCCTGAAGTCCAATGGGGTGCGCGACGTGCGCGTCCTCACCGGGGCCTGGCCCGAGTGGCTGGCGGGGGGCGGTCCGGGCGAGTCGGGAACGTGCTCGCTCTGCGCGGAAGGCAGGCAATGATGGCGCGGGTCTTCGCGGTCTGCCGCGTCGTGCTCGGCGCCCTCTTCATCTGGGCGGCGGTCACAAAGCTGCCCGACATTGCGGCATTCGCCCAGGACGTTGCGAACTATCGGGTGATTCCGGCCGCATTGGTGCCGATCGTGGCCGCGGCGGTGGTCGGGATCGAGCTGTTGGCCGGTATCGCGCTCGTCATCGGGGTGATGGACCGGCCGGCGGCCGCCGTGCTCGCCGTGCTCCTCGCCGCGTTCATCGCATTGCTGGCGCAGGCGCTCCTGCGCGGCATCGATCTGCGCTGCGGCTGCTTCGGCGGCGACGAGCGCGCCTCCTGGTGGACGGTGGTACGCGACCTCGTCATGCTGGCGGCGGCGGTGGCGGTCGCACGAGGACCATTGCCCGCGCGCACGAACGTCACGAACCCGGCTTGAGCTGCTTTCGCACGAACGCGGCGATCCCACGCAGCGTCGCCTCAGCCTGATCGCGGTGCGGCGAGTGGCCGCAATGCGGAAGCATCAGCACCTCCACGTCGCGCGCGCCGCGCTCGATGGCTGCCACCTGCGCATGCGTGCCGTATTCGTCCTGCTCGCCCTGCACCACCAGGATGGGCGCGGCAATGCGTGGCAGGAATTCCTCCAGGTTCCACTTGCGGAATTCCGGATCGAGCCAGGGCCGGTTCCAGCCCCAGAAGGCTGCATCGACGTCCTGGTGATGCTTCGCCAGCCGCGTGCGCAGGCCGCCACTCTCGTACGCGTCCCGCGCCCTGGCGATGCTGCGCAGCCCCATCTCCTCCGCGAAGACGTGTGGCGCCTCGAGCACCAATGCCCGCGCCTTTCCACCGCTGCCAGCGTAGATGATCGAGATCGACGCGCCGTCGCTGTGCCCGACGAGGACCGGGTCGTCGATCTTCGCGGCGGCGAGGACCTCTGGCAGCAGCTGCGCCTCGTCATGCATGTACCGGACGGGACGGGGCATCGGCGCCCGATCCGATTGGCCGTAGCCCGCGCGGCTGTATACGAATGCCGCCAGCCCGGTAGCCTGGGCGACCCTCTGCGGAAAATCGCGCCACAGGCCCGACGACCCGAGGCCCTCGTGCAGGAACACCAGTGTCGGGCCGCCGGACCGGCCAATGTGCTGCGCTTCGATCTTCTTGCCGCGGATGCTGAGGAGCACGGGGCAGAAACTATCCCGTAAGGCGAAAACTCGACAGGTCGAACTGGCGATGGCAATCGCTGAAGAGGATGAGACTTTTCCTCGCTGGAATGCTCCTTTCCGCGTGCGGTGGGTCGAGCGCCGGACCGCTCGACTGCAACTGGCTTGCCTCGAGCAACTGCTGGAAGACGACGCTGGCTGCGGCGTCCTCGTGCCTGCCGTACAGCATCGCGACCGGCTCGTTCAGCACCGATCGCCTGACCTGCCTGTTCAGCAGCGGAGAACAGGTGACCTTCACCAGCGCGATCCTGAATCCGGTCCCCGCCGATCAGCTCTGGAACTTCACCCTCGTTTCCGGATCGCAG
>VBKQ01000037.1 GCA_005879505.1 Deltaproteobacteria bacterium | reverse complement strand
CGCCGGCGTGCGCAGCGGCACCCGGTAGGTCAGGACGTCGCTCGGGTGCTCGACGGCCGGACCCTGCAAGAGGGCCTCCTTGTCGAACACCGCCAGCGGCCGCGAGAGCACCGCCGGCGCGTGCGTTCCGGTATCCATCCGGATGGCATCCTTCGGGCAGGCCTCGACGCAGAAGCCGCAGACGATGCAGCGCAGCTCGTCGATCTCGAAGCGGACCGGGAACTTCTCGATTGCCTGGTCCTCGTACTCGCCCGCCTCGATGTAGATGCACTGCGCCGGACAGGCCGTGGCGCACATGTAGCAGGCGACGCAGCGCGGCTTTCCGTCGACGCGCGGGACCAGGCGGTGCATGCCGCGGTAGCCCGGCGGGTACGGCTTGCGCTCGTCGGGGTAGTTGATCGTCGAGACCATGTTCACGCCCGGGCCCTTGCGGTCGAGGATCTCGGGCGCCGGGTCGCGGAAGCCGAAGAGGTTGGTCCAGAAGTGCTTCGCGAGCACTCCCATGCCTTTGATCGCCTCGCGCAGATAGAGCCGCTCGCCGAAGCTCAGGTCAGCGTCCGGTACCGGACTCGAGCGCTCGTCTTTCGGGTGTTCCATCAGTGTGTCGTCACCGTGTGGTTTCCCGCCTCCGCGCTGGGCTGCGCGCGGGCCGAGAAGCCGATGAAGAAGAGGATCGCGATCCACTCGAGGATGCCCACCCAGGCGAGGCCCTCGCGGCCCGCCCAGAGGAAGACCGCTCCGGTGATCACGACGTTCGAGAGCGCGACCGGCAGCATCATCTTCCAGCCGAGCCGCATGATCTGGTCGTAGCGGAAGCGCGGGAACGCCCAGCGCACCACCATCAACACCCAGACCACCGACAGCATCTTGACGACGAACGTGAAGACCTGCAGCACCGCCAGCCAGGCGAATCCGCTGGCGCCCAGCCAGCCTTCCGTGGTGCGCACGATGGTCGGCTCCAGCCAGGGGATGTGGTAGCCGCCGAGGAAGATGCTGGTGACGATGCCGCCCACCACCACCGTCTCGGCGTACTCGGCGATGAGGAACATGCCGCTCTTCAGGCCGGAGTACTCGAGGAAGTAGCCGATGATCTCGCTCTCGCCCTCGGGCGTATCGAAGGGCGCGCGCTTGATCTCCGCCTGCGCCGCAACCATGAAGAGCACCATGCCGATGGGCTGGAAGACGGCGCCCCAGGATGGCAGCCAGCCGAAGAGCAGCGAATCGTCGCGGACCAGGAAGTCGCCGGCGCGGTTGGCGATGGAGGCCGCTACCTGGATCGCGGGCTCGGCCATCCCCTGGAGCAGCGTCATCGTATCGAGGCGCAGGGTCCCGAAGACGATGAAAGCGCCGACCAGCGTCAGGCCCAGCGTCACCTCGTAGCTGACGAGCTGCGCGGAGGCGCGCAGGCCACCGAGCAGCGCCAGCTTGTTGTTCGACGTCCAGCCCGCGAGCGCGGTCCCGAAGACCGCGATCGATGCCAGCGCGAACACGTACAGCATGCCCCAGTCGACCCTCGCGACCTGCAGCTGCATCCGGATGCCGAAGAACGTCAGCTCCGGGCTCACCGGCACCACCGCGAAGAGCATGAAGGCGGGCGCGAAGGCGAGCAGCGGGGCGAGATTGAAGAGGAAGCGGTTCGGCACCGCGCCCTCGGGGATGAAGTCCTCCTTGAAGAGCATCTTGAGGACGTCGGCCATGATGTGCGGGATGCCGTGGAGCGGCTTGTCGCGCAGGAAGGGGATGATGGAGAAGCGGGCGCGGTTCGGGCCGACGCGATCCTGCATGAGCGCGGACCACTTGCGGTCCGCCATGGTGAGCAGCGTTGAGGTGATCATCACCAGCACCATGATCAGCGAGAGGATGGTGCCGATCGCCGGCGAAAGGCCCCAGTCCACCGGGATCAGGCTGCCGATCCAGATGATGAAGCGCGTGAGGGCCAGGAAGACCCAGGACATCGCCAGGAGGAAGCCGAGGAACGCGGTCCAGCCGGCGACCGTGCCAATCAGCCAGCGCCGGTACTCGGGCTTCGGCGGCGTGACCGGGCCGAAGTCTTCCGAAGCGAGCCGGGCGGCAGGTGTGGTCGCTTCCAGCATCAGCGCGAACCTCCCGAGGCCTCGTCGCCCACCTTCATTCCCGGAGGCGTCGTCTGCGGTCCGCGAACGGAGTGCGCCCCGGGAAGGGGCCGTGGCGCGCGCGCCGGCCAGTCCCGGGGAAGGAGCGCCTCGAGCACGATTCCGTCCTCTGGAAGCTGGTCAAAGGAGAGCCCGCTCAGCTCCGCCGACTTCTCCGCCAGCGTCCGGAAGGCGGCGGCGGCGCTCTTCGGGCCGGACCCGCCCAGGCCAGTCAGGATGCGCTCGGCCCACGACCATCCCGCGGCGGAGTCCGCGCGCTGCGCCGGGACGGATTCCCAGGTGCGCTGCAGGCGGCCGTACCAGTTGATCAGCGAGCCATCCTGTTCGTAGACGCTCTTGCAGGGCAGCGTGACGTCCGCTTCGGCGGTGGCGGCGTCCTCGTTCTGGGCGATGGCGATGAAGACTTCGAGGCGCGCCAGCTTCTCCGCAGGCAGCCCGTCGGTGCGCATGGCGACCAGCGCCTTCACGCGGTCGATTCCGTTCGCGACCTCGAGCTTCACCCCGAAAGCCTCGGCCACGAGCAGGATCCCGCTCGTGTTCGGGTTCTTGTCGGCCCGGATGAGGAAGTCGTCGGAATTCCCCTGCGGGCGGCTGCCCAGGAAGTACCGGCTGGCGCCGACCTGCGCTCCGAGCTGGAAGGCCGCCGCCGCTTCCTCGTTGGTGCACTGCGCGGAGACGGCGATGCCGATACCGCCCTGCCCGGCCAGCGGCTTGAGGAGCTCGACCGCGCGATCGACGGCGATGCGTGGACCGACCGACGCGGCGGTATCGCCCCTGCCGGTGCGCGCCCACTCGACGCGCTTCTCGTTGCTAGCGTGATAGGTGAGCCGGCCCTCGTCGCACATCCAGACCTGGTTCACCTCTTCGTTGCGGCGTGGGAGCAGGCGGTAGATCACTTCGCCGCGGCTCTCCGCGTAGACGTTGCAGCCGTTGCTGCAGCCGGTGCAGACGGTGGGCGACTTGTTCACGAACCAGACGCGCGACTGGAAGCGGAAGTCGCGGTTGAGGAGCGCCCCTACCGGGCAGATGTCCACGGTGTTGCCGCTGTACTGGCTGTCCAGGGGCTGGCCGGGGAAGGTGGCGATCAGCGAGTGCGTGCCTCGGTCGACGACGGCGAGCTGCGGCTCCTTGGCGATCTCGTCCATGAAGCGCACGCAGCGGGTGCACATGATGCAGCGCTCGGCGTCGTAGACCACCTGCGGCCCGAAGATCTCGCGCTTGGGCTTGTTCAGCTTGTGGACGCGGATGCGCGAGGGCTGGTGGTCGTACTCCATGTAGTAATCCTGGAGCTTGCACTCGCCGCTCTGGTCGCAGATGGCGCAGTCCACCGGGTGATTGATGAGGTGGAACTCCATGCAGCCGCGCTGGTTGTCCTTCACCGCGGGCGAGGTGGTGACGATCTTCAGGCCTTCCTTGACGCGGACCTGGCAGCCGGGGACGAGGCGGCCGGGGGCGTCGCTGGTCTCCACCAGGCACATGCGGCACTGGCCGGCGATGGAGAGGCGCGGGTGGTAGCAGAAGTAGGGGATGGCGACGCCGATGCGGCGGGCGGCCTCGATCAGGTTGTCGCGGGAGTCGGTCTGGACTTCGGTGCCGTCGACGAAGACCTTCACCATCTTCGGCGGAGCGGGGATCTGCGCCTGGCCTTGCGCGGCACCGGGCTGGCCGCCGCCGGTCGAGACTGCGCCCGAGTCACTCATTGCTCGACCTCGCCGCCGATCATGTTGATCGAGTCGAAGATGGGGATCAGGTCGGCCACCGCGTGGCCTTTGATCAGCCGCGGGAGCGCGGAGAGGATGGGGAGCCCGGGCCCGCGCACCTGGATGGCGTAGGGCTTGCCCTTCCCGTTCGAGACGATGTGGAAGCCGAGCTCGCCGTTCGCTCCCTCGGTGTAGACGTAGACCTCTCCGGCGGGCACGTGGATGCCCTCCATGATCAACTTGAAGTGCGCCATCACGCCTTCGATGGAGCCGAAGACCTCCTTCTTGGGCGGGAGCGCATAGCGCCAGTCGTCGATGATGATCGGGCCCGGCGGCATCTGGTCCAGGCACTGCAAGACGATCCGGTGGGACTGGCGGATCTCTTCCAGGCGCAGCACGTAGCGGTCGTAGGTGTCGCCGCGCGTGCCCAGCGGGATCTCGAAGTCCATCCGGTCGTACACCGAGTACGGGTGTGCCTTGCGCACGTCGTAGTTCACGCCGGTGGCGCGCAGGCAGGGGCCGGTGAAGCCCCAGTCGATCGCTTCGTCGCCCGAGATCACGCCGACGCCGCGGGTGCGGTCGACGAAGATGCGGTTGCGCGTGAGCAGCGTGTCGATCTCGTTGGTCAGCTCGAGCACGCGCGGCAGGCAGTCGCGCAGGTGCTGTTCCCAGCCGGGCGGCATGTCGCTGGCGACGCCGCCGATGCGCGTCCAGGAGACGGTGACGCGCGCGCCGCACAGCTCGGCGATGCGGTCCCAGAGCAGCTCGCGCGCCTCCATGGCGTAGAGGAAGGTGGTGAACGCGCCGAGCTCGAGCCCGATGGCGCCGATGCAGGTCAGGTGGTCGCAGATGCGGCTGATCTCGCCTCCCAGCACGCGCAGGTATTCGGCGCGCTCGGTCGGCTTGAGACCGATCAGCTTCTCGACGCCCATGATGTAGCCGGTGTTGTTGAGAATGGGCGAGACGTAGTTCAGCCGGTCGGTGTACGGCAGCACCTGGTGCCAGGTGGAGTTCTCCGACGACTTGGAGAAGCCGCGGTGGAGGAAGCCGATCTCCGGGATGGACTCCACGATGGTCTCGCCGTCCAGCGTCACCGTCAGGCGGAGGGTGCCGTGCATCGCCGGATGCGAAGGCCCCAGGTGCACCGTCATCGGCGAGGTGGGGATCTCCGCTTCGAGCGCCAGCGGATCGGTATCGGGGAGGCCGGACTCAGTCATACGTGCTCGGATCGACGTTCTGGCGGCCGACGTGAGTCTGGCTCATGGGAACGCCCGCGCCCCCTGGTCCGGGACCGGGGCCGCGGATGAGGTCTGGGAAGTCCAGCTCGGGAACCAGCGGCTGCCGCTTGCGCACCGGGTAGTCCTTGCGCAGCGGGAAGCCCTGGAACTCGGGGTACATGAGGAGTCGCGCCAGGTTCGGGTGCCCGGTGAACTCGACCCCG
>VBKQ01000036.1 GCA_005879505.1 Deltaproteobacteria bacterium | reverse complement strand
GTGCCGCCGGAGAGCAACGACTTCGTCTTGTCCTTGCTCTCGGCCACGTTGGGCTCGTCGAACGGGTCGATCTCCAGCACCGCGCCCATCGCCGCGGTGGCGATCTCCCAGCGCAGGAATTCGCCTGCGATCTCCGCCGGCGTCGCGAGCTTCCACTGCAACAGCGGGTGGCCCGCCTCTGCCAGATGGCTCATGTCGTGCGCCTCGCTGGCCAGCGAGAGCGAGACGAAGAGCCGGTCGTTGCCGTAGGCGTCCTTCGTTCCCGGAGGCTCTCCGTCCACCGGCACGATGCCGCGGCCCTGCTTCCCGGTGCTCTCGGCGACGAGCTGCTCGAGCCAGCCGCCGAGCGGCGCAAGGTTCTTGCTGAAGAGGAAGGTGAGCTTGTCGGCGCCCTTCTTCGCCAGGCCAGCCGCGATCGCTCCGATGCGCAGCGCCAGGTTTTCTTGGAGGGGAACGCGGGCGTGCGAGGCGAGGGCGACTTTGCCCGCCTGCTCGATCAGCGCGTTTACGTCGAGGCCGAGCAGCGCGGCGGGGACCAGGCCGAAGTAGCTGAGGGCGCTGTAGCGGCCGCCGATGTCGGGCGGGTTGAGGAACGTCCGCCAGAATCGGTCCTGCTCGGCGCGCTTCTGCAGCGGCGTTCCCGGATCGGTGATGGCGGCGAAGTTCGCCCCGTCGTTCACCTGCCCCCGGAAGTAGCGGTAGAAGCCGTCCACCTCGGTGGTGGTGCCGCTCTTCGAGCTGACGAGGAAGAGCGTCTTGCGCAGATCGAATCCGCGGGTGGCCGCCCGGACGGCGTCCGGGGCCGTGGAATCGAGGACGCGCAGATCGAGTCCCCCGTCCCGCTTGCCGAGGATGCGCGCGAACACGTCCGGCGCGAGCGAGGAGCCACCCATGCCCAAGAGCAGGCAGTGCCGGAACTTCTGCGCGGCCTCCCTCGCGAACGTCGCGATCTCGGCGGCGTGGTCCTTGCCGAACTTCGTCGCATCGAGCCAGCCGAGCCGCGTCTTGGCGACGTTCTTCGCACCCCAGAGCGCCGTATCGCGGGCCCAGAGGCGCGCGCCGATCTTCTTCTCGCGGGCGGAATCGAGCCCAGCCGCCGCGTCCTCCTTGCGTCGGCCCAGGCTCTCGCGCAACTGCGCCTTCTTGGCGAAGGTCTGCGCCGCCGCCCGCGCCGAGATCGCATGCAAGAGACCGTCGAGCGCCTTGGAGAAGAGGTCGAGGCCCTGTTCGGTCAGCTCGGCGCACACCGCCTCTAGATTTATGCCGACTTGCGAGAGCCGCGCGAGCTGCGCCCGGGCCTGGTCCACGTCCTTGACGACCGTGTCCGCTTCGACCTTGCCGTGATCGTTGAATGCCTGGAGCGTCGGGAGCGGCATCGTGTTCACCGTGTCCCGCCCGATCAGCGGCTCGACGTACAGCACGTCGCTGTAGGCCTTGTTCTTCGTCCCGGTGGAGGCCCAGAGGGGCCGCTGGCGCGTGGCTCCTTTGGATTCCAGCGCCTTCCAGCGCCCGGTAGCGATCGATTTGAGGAAGACCTGGTACGCCTCCTTCGCGTTCGCCACCGCGATCTTGCCGAGCACATCCCGCGCGCCCTTCTCCTCGAGCAGCTTGTCGACCAACGTGTCCACCCGGCTGACGAAGAAGCTCGCCACGCTGTGGATCTGCGAGACCGGCAGCCCCTTCGCGACGCGCTCCTCCAGCCCCGAGATGTAGGCCTCGATCACCTGCTCGTAGACGTGAACACTGAAGATCAGCGTGATGTTGACGCTGATGCCCGCGGCGGTCGCCTCGCGGATCGCCGGAATGCCTTCCGGGTTGGCCGGGATCTTGATGAAGAGGTTCGGGCGTTCGACCGCCCTCCAGAACCGCTTCGCTTCCTGCACGGTCGCCTTGGTGTCGCGGGCGATGTACGGCGAGACCTCCAGGGAGACGAACCCGTCGCGCCCCTGCAAGCGGTCGAACATCGGCCGCAGCACGTCGCAGGCGCTGCGCACGTCGTCGATGGCGATGGCCTCGTAGATCTCGAGCGGCGACTTCCCCTGGTCGATCAGCGTCCGCAGCTGGTCGTCGTACTCGTCCGACTCGACGATGGCCTTCTCGAAAATGGCGGGATTGGCGGTGACGCCGCGAACCCCGTCCTCCTCCGTCATGCGCAAGAGCTCCCCGGAATGGATCAGCTTGCGCCCGATCAGGTCGAGCCATGCGCTCTGCCCGCACTCATTCAATCTCGCTGCCGGCTTCATCTTCGTCTCCTTCACTTCGCGTTCGTGCGCGCGCCTTGCGCCAGCCACTTCGAGATGCGGCCGGCCACCTTCTGCGGCGTCATGCCGTAGGCGTCGGCGAGCGCCTTCTCCGGCGCGCTTGCCCCGAAGCGGTCGATTCCGACCATCAGACCGTCGCCGATGATGCGATACCAATCGAGCCCGCCTGCGGCCTCCACCGCGACGAGCCTGGCCCGGCCGTGCGGGATCAGCTTGCGCTGCTCGTCGCCGGACCATTTCAGGAAGCGTTCCACGCAGGGCATGGAGACCAGGCGCACCTTGAGCGATTTGTCGAGGAGCGGCAGCGCCTGTTGCGCCGTCGAGACCTCGCTGCCGGTGGCGATGATCACCAGATCCGGGTCCTCCGCGTCCACCACGGCGTAGGCGCCGCGCAGCGCCTGCCGGGCGTCCACCGGCGTGCTTCGCTGCAGCACCGGCAACTTCTGCCGGGTGAAGACAAGCACCGTCGGCCCGTCCTTGCGCTCGAGGGCGCCTGCCCAGGAGGCGGCGGTCTCCACGCCGTCGGCCGGGCGCCACAGTTCCAGGTTGGGGATGGCCCGCAGGGCAGCGAGCTGCTCGATCGGCTGGTGCGTCGGGCCGTCCTCGCCGAGGAAGATGGAATCGTGCGTGAAGACGAACACGCTGTGCAGCTTGGAGATCGCGGCGAGCCGCATCGGCGGGCGCATGTAGTCCGAGAAGAGCAGGAAGGTCGCGCTGTAGGGCACGAAGAAGCCGTCGTAGGCGAACCCGTTGACGATCGCGCCCATGCCGTGCTCGCGGACCCCGAAGTGGATGTTGCGGCCGCCGTAGCTGCCCGGCTGCACGTCGCCTCCGTCCTTCAGGTAGGTGAACGTGGAGGGATCGAGATCGGCCGAGCCGCCGACCAACCCGGGGACGAGCTGCGCCGCTTTCTGGATGACGGCCTGGCCGTGCTTGCGCGTGGACTCGGCAGCTGCGGTCGCCACCGCGGCGGCAAGCTGCTCGGGGAGATCGTCGGGCAGCTGCTGGTCGGCGAGCGCGCTCCAAAGCTTGGCGTTCTGCGCGTTTGCGCGCTGCCATTCCGTGAAGCGGCGCTGCCAGTCCTCGTACCCCTTCTTCTGCTCCTCGATCCGCCCCGCCCAGAACTGCCGCACCTCGTCCGGGACGAGGAACAGGGGCTCGAGCGGCCATCCCAGTTGCTGCTTCGCCGCCCTCGCTTCATCCTTGCCGAGGGGCGAGCCGTGCACCTCGTACGTGTTCGCCTTGTGCGGCGAGCCGTAGCCGATCACCGTCCGGACCTCGATCAGCGAGGGGCGGGGATCCGCCTTGGCGGCGCGGATCGCGCGATCGATCGCTTCGACGTCGTTGCCATCCTCGACCTGCTGCACCTGCCAGCCGTACGCCTCGAACCGCTTGCCGCGGTCCTCGGTGAACGTGACCTCGGTGGGGGCTGCGAGTGAGATCCGGTTGTCGTCGTAGAGGAAGATCAGGTTTCCCAACTTCAGATGTCCCGCCAGCGAGCACGCCTCGGAGGCGACGCCTTCCATCAGGTCGCCGTCGCTGCAGATGCCGTAGACGAAGTTGTCGATGGGGAACCTGCCGCCCCCGTTCATGCGGGCCGCGAGCATGCGCTGCGAGAGAGCCATCCCCACCGCATTGGAGATGCCCTGTCCGAGCGGCCCGGTGGTTGCCTCGACGCCGGGGGTGTCATGGAACTCGGGATGGCCCGGCGTCTTCGACCCGTACTGGCGGAACGACTTGAGGTCGTCCATCGTCACGTCGAAGCCCGCGAGATGGAGCATGGCGTAGAGGAGCATCGAGCCGTGCCCCGCCGAGAGCACGAAGCGGTCGCGGTTGGCCCAGCGCGGCTCGTTCGGGTTGAAGCGGAGGTGCCGGCTCCAGAGCACGAACGCCATCGGCGCCGCCCCCATGGGCATTCCGGGGTGTCCGCTGTTCGCCTTCTCCACCGCGTCCACGGCGAGGAAGCGGATGGTATCGATGCACTTCTTCTGCAGTTCAGGTGTCATTCGAGACTCACGTCGAAGGACTGCTTCGGGTTTGCGGTGAGAGCTGCGCCTCGCGCGCCGCGAGGGTGGCCGCGCCGAGGACGCCCGCACGCGTGTCGAGCACGATCTGCACGGGCATCCGCTCCAGCATCGGGCGCATGCGGCCCTTGTCGAAGAAGGCCGCGCGGAAGCGGCCGTCCTTCATGAAGTCGAGGATCTTCGGGGCGATGCCGCCGGCGACGTAGACTCCTCCGGTCGCCAGGGTCTTCAAGGCAAGGTTTCCCGCTTCCGCGCCGTAGAGCTTGCAGAACAGCTCGACCACCTGCCGGCAGAGAGGATCTCCCGCCACGGCTGCGGCCGTGATCGCCGCCGGCGCGTTGGCGCGGTCATGCGCGATCTTCTCCGCGACCCCCTCTCCTGGCTTCACGCCGGTCAGGTGGGAGAGCGCCTCGGCGAGATTGACCAGCCCGTCGCCGGAGAGGACGCGCTCCCAGCTGACGTGATCGTAACGCTGCATGAGAAAGCGGAGGACGCCGATCTCCAGCTCAGTGCGGGGTGAAAAGCTCGCATGCCCGCCCTCGGTAGCGACGACTTCCCGCTGGCCGGACGCTCCCAGCGTCGCGATCGCCTCGCCGCAGAAGTCGTTCGCCAGCCTGACTGTCTCGATGCCGAGCGCCTGCGCGAGTTCCTTGGCATCGACGATCCAGGGCAGGTTGGTGGTCTGGCTGCGGCCGCCGGCGACGGGGCCGGCCACCCCGAACCCCGCCGAGCGCGGTATCGGCCGGGCCACCTCTCCCACAAAAGCGCGGCAGAGGGCAGCGATGCCAGGAAACTTCCGGCTGTCGTAGCGGTTGCTTACCAGGACATCGACCGACACTGCGCCACTTCGCCCATCCGGTGGCGAAACCTCGCAGATCGCCACGAGCGTCTTGGTGCCGCCGATGTCGCCGGCAAGTACTTGCATGGATCGGCCAACCTACCCGAGGGCCTGGGAAGATCAAGCGTCGACAAGGCGCAAGCACGGCGCTGCCCTTGCGTGCGGGCGTCTGAAACCCAACGTTTGATTATACGCGCAGCGCGCGTGCTTCGGAGGCTCGAGATGCGGATGGCGGGTACTTGGAGAATACCGGCGGTGATCGCCATTGCGCTGATTCTTGCGCCAGCGCCTTCGCGCGCGCAGCTCGTGGAGACCAGCATCCAGCCCGCCGCCGAGGGAAACTGGTCGGCGACCGCGGGCCGCACGTCCGGCGCGGGAAACTCGGTGCTGCAAGTCGAGGCGGGTTGGCCAGGCATCGGGTTCACCTGGCTCAAGGGCCTCGACGAGAGGAGCGACCTCGGTTTCCACGTCGCCTTCAATTACGGGCTGGAAGGAACCTCGACCAGCGTCACCGGCGTGAACCTCGCCATCCCCTACCGGCGCACGCTGGCCTATATGGGCGACACGACCATCGCCTTCGACATGCAGCCCGGCATATCCCTCTACCGCAACAACGGGGCGCTCTTCGGCATCGGTGGCCCGATCGGAATCGTCGCCGGGGTCCAGGTCAACCCGGAGCTGACCCTCGACGCCGGCGCCGACGTGCCCGTGCTGATCTCGTTCTCCAATCCAGCCGGGTTCTTCTTCGGGCCTCAGTTGGGCGGCGGAGGCGAGTACCTGATCGATCGGAACCTGGCGGTGACCGCGCGCTTCCGGGTCGGGCCGCGGTTCGCCCTCGACTCCGCGGGCAGCAACTCGCAGACGGGGTTCGTGACCCTGATCGGGCTCGCGTACAACGTCGGCCTCGCCCACCTTGCTCTGCGCGAGCCAGCGCGCCAGCCTTCGCGTCGCCGCCTCCTGCTCCGCGGAGATTCCGCTCTTCGCCGCCTCGACGATGCCGCGGAGCCTTCGTTGCGCCTCCTCCTGCGCCACGCGCAAGGCGGTCTCGATCGCCTGCGCGAACGCTGCGGGCGGGCCGCCTTCCGGCGCGGGCACCGTGGCGAGCTTCGCCGAATCGAGTTGCGCGGTGAGCGCGTCCTCCACGCGTGCTCCGCCTCGCCCGTCCAGCCGCACGGCGACGCGTACCAGCGCCTGATCCAGGTGGCGCGCTGCCCTGCGCGAAGGCACCCGGGCGCCCTGCGCCAGATCCCCGGGTTCCGGCAGCGCGACGAGAAACCGCGCATCGAGGGCGGCACCGGACAGCCCGCGCACGTGCGCGCGCGCCACCATCGCGCGGCCCAGCTCCCCGTCGCGGACCCAGGAGAAGAGGGCTTCGACCAGTGGGTGGCCGGTCGCGAACGAGTCGATCTCCTCGTGCTGGACGGCGAATTCGCGCCGGAAGGAGCCGACTACGGTCCGGTCCTGCGAGAGATCGAAGCCGGCAAGCGCGTCCACTTTCAGCTCCGGCCCGACACTAAACGAAACCTGGCCGGGCATGACGTCCACCTCGACGTCGACGGCGAGCCCTACCCGCTTCGCCGCCTCGATGGTGACCGCCTCCAGCCGCATCTCCAGCGCCGTGGCGGCCACGCGCAACGCTCCCTCGGCGTCCGATGACGGCAACAAGCGGGCGCCGATCCGCCGGGCGCCGCGCTCCGCCAGCGAACGCAGCGCGGCCCGATCGCAGCTGCGCAGATCGAGGAGCGGATCGTACGCGCGCGCGACTTCCGCTCGCGCGGCGGAGACCCGCTCCGCCAGTGCGCGCGTCATCTTCTCCCACCGCTCCGGGTCCTCGCTGGAGGCGAGCGCCAGCAGCTCGGTCTCGACGCTCTCCAGGACCGGATCGAGGCCGCCCACCGGCTCGGTGAACACCCCCACGCCCTCGTCGAAGACGTCGAGCACCCGGGCCGCGAGGGTACCTTCCGGGCGGAAGGCGTAGATGCCCACCTCGCGCGACTGCCCGATGCGGTCGATGCGGCCGATGCGCTGCTCGATGGCCGCCGGGCTCCAGGCGAGATCGTAGTTCACCAGCACGTGGCAATGCTGGAAGTTTCGCCCCTCACCGCCCAGCTCGGTGGAGAGGAGGACGCGGGGGCCGTCCGGATCGCGAAAACGGGCGACCATCTTGTCGCGCTCGGCGGGAGAGAGATCGCCGACGTACGCCAGGGCCTCGATGCGGTGGCGGGCAAGAGCGGCGCGGAGGTATTCGATGGTCTCGCGGGGCTCCGCGAACACCAGCACCTTCTCGGAAGGTCCCAGCTCCCGGAGGAGGTCGTGGAACGCCTCGAGCTTCGAATCGCGCGAAACGGCCAGGGCGCGCTGGGCCAGTTTCTTCTCGCCCGCCGCCGAGAGGCCCGACGCCACCGCGGGCGGCGAGCTCCCCATCCTCCGCAGCAAGGAGGCGAGCACCGCGCCGGAAGGAAGCCTCGCGTGCGCGAGCGCGCGGCGGAACTCGCGTTCCAGATCACGTTCCTCGCT
>VBKQ01000035.1 GCA_005879505.1 Deltaproteobacteria bacterium | reverse complement strand
GAGGCATGGTTTAGATGTTTCTCCTCAAGATGGGCGCTTCGCGCCGTACTTGCTGCGGCCCTGCTTGCGGCCGGCCACGCCGACCGAGTCCAGTGTTCCGCGGATGATGTGGTAGCGCACGCCCGGCAGGTCCTTGACGCGCCCGCCCCGGATCATCACCACCGAGTGTTCTTGCAGGTTGTGGCCGACGCCGGGGATGTAGCTCGTCACCTCCATCCCATTCGTCAGCCGCACGCGGGCCACCTTGCGCAGCGCCGAGTTCGGCTTCTTGGGTGTGGTGGTGTAGACGCGCGTGCATACCCCGCGCTTTTGCGGGCAGCGGGTCATCGCGGGCGCCTTCCCCTTGTAGATGACCTTCTCGCGGCCCTTGCGGATGAGCTGGCTGATCGTCGGCATCGTGCCTTTCAAAACGACGCCGCCCACCGGGACTGCCGGCGGCGGCAGGAAAAACAAGATCTTGTCCCCGAAAAGAGGCGCGCATCATACTGAGGAAGCTCTCGCTGTCAAGCGACGGCGCCGCGCAGTCTCGCGCTTGGCTGTCCGGCCGCCGTCGGGCATTCTGGACACCGGTGCGCGACAGAAACCGCATGACGCTGCTCGACTGCGTCGGGCTCGGCATCAACGGCATCATCGGCACCGGCATCTTCCTCCTCCCCGCGAGGGTTTTCCGCAACGCGGGTGGCCTCTCCTGGGCGGCCTGGCTGGCGATCGGCGGCGTCTGCCTGCTGGTCGGGCTCTGCTTCTGCGAGACGTCCGGCCGCTCGGAGCGGAACGGCGGCCCCTACGTGTACGCGCGCGACGCGTTCGGCCGCTGGGTCGGCGTCGGCGTGGGATGGATGGCGCTCGCCGCGAACCTCTTCGCCTACGGAGCCGTAGCGCGCGCATTCGGCCGCAACCTCTCGTTCCTGGTGCCTGTGCTCAACCGGGCCGGACCGCAGATCGCGTTGGCCATCGCGGTGATCGGCGGCCTCGCCGCCCTGAATTATCGCGGGATCCGCCCGGGCGCCCTCACCAGCGATTTCTTCAGCGGTGCCAAGCTGATCCCGATCCTGCTCTTCGTCGGGCTCGGACTCGTCTTCGTCGACTGGCACCGGCTGGCGCTGCCGGCCCCAGCGGGAGAGACCACGGTCGAGGCCCTCAAGCTGGGCGGGTTCGCAGCGCTGTTCGCCTGCACCGGCTTCGAGTACGTGCCGGTCGCCGCCGGCGAGACGGAGAATCCCCGCCGCAACGTTCCACTCGCGCTCATCTTCGCGCTCCTCGGGTCGGTGCTGCTCTACGCGCTCGTGCAGATCGTCTTCATCGGCACGCATCCCGACCCTGGCGCGGCGGACAAGCCCCTGGCGGAGGCCGCGGCTGCCTTCGCAGGTCCCTGGGCGGGCCGATTCGTCGCAGTGGGTTCGGTGATCTCGTCGTTCGGGTACCTCACCGCCGTCGCGCTGGTGACGCCGCGCTACCTCTCCGCCCTCGGCGAAAATGGCGAGCTGCCGCCGCTGTTCGCGCGCACCCATCCCCGCTTCGGTACGCCGTCCGTGGCGATCGGCCTCACGGCCCTCGTCTGCGCCGGCCTGGCGGTATTCGCGGACTTCGATCGGCTCTCGGACCTGAACAACGCCGCGGTGTTCGCCCAGTACGTGCCTACCTGCCTGGCGGTGCCGGTGCTGCGGCGCACGAAGGGAGCGAGCGCATTCCGCTTGCCCTTGGGCCCGACGATCCCCGTCCTGGCGACGCTCGGATGCATCCTCTTCCTGAACGGGATCAAGCGCGAGGATGCCATCTTCTCCATCGCCACCCTCGCCGTCGGGCTCGTCCTCCACGCCGCCTGGCGCGTGTTCGGACGGAGTCCCCTCCTGGGGACCGGATAGTTGGGCCTCATCGTCGCGATCCTGCTCGCCGCCGCGCCCGAAGCGAACCTTTCCCTGCTACGCCCCGCGAGCGGGAGCGACGGCCTCCTCGGAGTCGAGGGAGCGCGGCCGCCGAACGACCCGCACGAGGTGCTGCAGCTGCAGATCGGGTTCGATGCCCAGTACAAGCCGGTACGGCTGGGGCCGGGAGCGCGCATCGAGTCGAGGCTCGCGGGCTGGGCTCAGCTCTCGGCCCGCCTCAACGATCAAGTCTCCATCTTCGCCCAGCTTCCGGTGATGTTGCAGCAGACCGGCGATCTCTCGGCGCTCGGCGCGCCACAGCCGGCGTTCGGGTTCTCTGTCGGGGACATCCGCCTCGGCGCGCGCCACGCCTTCCTGCGCGGGCCGATCGATCTCGCGGGGCAGATCGCCCTCGAGCTCGCCAGCGGCCACCACCAGTCGCTCACCGGAGATCAGCGGATGGGAGGCGAGGCGCTGCTCTCGGCGGCGCAGCGCCGTGGGGACTGGGAGCTGATCGGCAACGCGTTCGTCCGCTTTCGCCCTCCGCGCGACGTCGGACCCGTCCGGCTGGGCAACGAGGTCGGGCTGCGCGGCGGGGCCGCCTGGTGGCTATCGACCCGCTCCCGCGCCTACGCGGAGCTGGAGCTGCAGACTTCGCTGCGCGAGTTCGCGCAGCAGTCGTTCCCGATTGAGTGGCGGTTGGGCACGACCCTGTGCGCGACGTCCGCGATCGCGCTGGATCTTGCCGCAGGCACGCGGCTCGATGACGGGCTCGGCGCGCCCTCGCTGCGCGGAGTGGTGGCGCTGCGGTACACGCCGTCCCTCTGCTCGCCGCCGAAGCGTGAGACGGGCCCGGAGCCGGGGCTCAAGGAGCTGGTGGCGCGGATCGCGAAGGAGCGTGCCGAGCGCGAACAGGCGGAACAGGAGAAGCGCATTCCCGGTCTGCTCGAGCCCTCGGAGGCGGCCGCCCGCGAGGCCCTGGTCCGCTCGGAGGCCTCCGATCTGCTTCCCGTCTCAGAACGGGAAGCAGCATCGCGCGCCGCCCTCTACGGCGAGGAGCAGACGCGCGACTCCGACGGCGACGGAGTCCCGGACGCCATCGACAACTGCCCGCACCAGAAGGGACCTGCCGACAACGCAGGATGCCCGCGGGCGGAGAAGCAGATCGTCGCGCTGCGCGACACGCGCCTCGAGATCCTCGACAAGATCTACTTCGCGCCAGGCAAGACCCTGATCCATCCGCGTTCGACACGGCTGCTCAACCAGCTCGCCAAGGTCCTCAAGTCGCATCCCGAGGTGGTGCGCATCGAGGTGCAGGGGCACACCGACAGCAGCGGAGGGATGGCGATGAACCTGGCGCTGTCGCAGGCGCGGGCGGAAGCAGTGGTCGGCGCGCTCATCCGGCGCGGCGTATCCAAGGACCGGATGGTGGCTCGCGGTTTCGGACCTACCCAGCCGATCGCGACGAACGCGACGCCCCAGGGCCGCGAAAAGAATCGCCGGGTGGAGTTCCGGGTGGCGCGACGCCGAGCGGCAGGGGAAGTGATCGAGGTCGCGCCCTAAAGATTCGTTTGCGTTGTCGGACCGAAGCCCTCTCCGCTGTCATGGAGAGGCGTCAGCGCGACAGAGTGTGCTTGATCCACTCGCGCCCGCGCGCCCCTCGCTGCGTCTCCGGCGGCAGCCGCGAGTAGATCGCGTTCAGCAGCTGATTGCGCGCCCGCCGCGCCGCCACTTTCGCCCGCAGCGCCCGGTCGGTGGAGATGGCGTGCTGAAACAGCTCCGTGAACAGCAGGCCGTAGGGTTCGAATGCGCTGGTGATCATGGCGAGATTCTCCGGTGGGCTGTTGCGTGTACCTCAACTGCAATGCGCGTGCCCTGCGGCAGACCGCTGCGGCTGGGAAGGGAACGCCGAGGGAAGTCGCGGGCGGAGGGGCTTCAGCGGGTGTGGATGGTGGGGCACGAGGATGTCGGGGGAGTTGAACCGCGGCAACAAATTCGTGGCGGGGAACGACGAAAACGTCAAGGCCCCAGAAACGACGACGGCGGCGAGCGCTTCGAGCGCCGCCACCGTCGAAGCCGTCTCGTTCCGGGGCCTACTCGTCCGCCGCCACCATTGCCGGCGGAGCCGTCTCCGCTCCGGACGCGATCGCCAGCGCCTCCTCGGCGGCCTCCACCTCGTCCACCGGCGTCTCCACCTCGATGTCGAGGTGCTTGTACGCCGTGAGCCCGGTGCCCGCCGGGATGAGCCGGCCCATGATCACGTTCTCCTTCAGCCCGCGCAGGTAGTCGACCCGTCCGGAGATCGCCGCCTCGGTGAGCACCTTGGTGGTCTCTTGGAAGGACGACGCGGAGATGAACGACTCCGTCGAGAGCGAGGCCTTGGTGATGCCGAGCAGCAGCGGCTCGCCCACCGCGGGCTTGCCTCCCGCCGCCGTCACCCGGGCGTTCTCCTCGTCGAACATCTGCTTCTCCACCTGCTCGTCGACGAGGAAGTTGGTGTCGCCCACCTCCTGGACGCGCACGCGGCGGAGCATCTGCCGGACGATGGTCTCGATGTGCTTGTCGTTGATCTTCACACCCTGCAGCCGGTAGACCTCCTGCACCTCGTCCACCATGTAGCGGGCCAGCTCCTTCTCGCCGAGCACCTTGAGGATGTCGTGCGGGTTGGCAGCCCCGTCCATGAGCGGGTCCCCGGCCTTGACCCGGTCGCCGGCGTGCACGTTGATGTGCTTGCCCTTGGCGATCAGGTACTCCTTCGCCAGGTCGGTGCGCAGCTTGCCGTCGATCTCCGGCGTGACCACCACCTTGCGCTTGCCCTTGGTGTCCTTCCCGAAGCTGACCACGCCTTCGATCTCGCTGATGACGGCATGCTCCTTCGGCTTGCGGGCCTCGAACAGCTCGGCCACGCGGGGCAGACCGCCGGTGATGTCCTTGGTCTTGGTGGTCTCCCGCGGAATGCGGGCGATCACCTCGCCGGCCTCGATGGAATCGCCGTCGTTGACCGTGATGTTGGCACCCACCGGCAGGTTGTAGCGGGCGGGGGTCTCGGACCCGGGCAGGTTCTTCGGATTGCCCTTGTCGTCCTCGATGCTG
>VBKQ01000034.1 GCA_005879505.1 Deltaproteobacteria bacterium | reverse complement strand
CGCCCGCGAACGGATGACACCTAGCCTTAGTCTGAGTAGCATTAGCAGTAGTGATGTCGCACTTAGACATTTCATGTTCTTTGGGGGGAGCGAGTTGAGTGGCTTCCGCGGGCACCTAAGAGACTCGGGCGCTTCGCGCCTCACAGGCAGAACATCCGGCGCCCCGGCCGAGCTTTCGTTGAGCCGCGCCTCGTAGTCAGCGAAGCTCCGCCACGAGCTCTCCAGCCAGAAGGCATTGCCGCTGACCCGGCCCCCCGCGTAGCCGCGCGGGAGCGCGCTTTGCTCGCGCTGCCGCCAGCCCGCGGGGGCGCGATCGGGGTCCAGGCGGCTGCCGTCGAGATACCAGTTCCGATAATCGACGAACTCGATCTGGCCGCGCCCGGCGCGCGTGTCGAGGTCGGGCACCGCGGCGCGCAGCAGCGTCTGCGCATCCTCGACGCTCAAGGGGTCGGCGGTGACCCAGAGGCAATACTCGTCATACTCGAGACCGGTCTTGAAATAGGGGACCAGGTAGTCGGCCAGGTCTTCCCGGCCTCGTAGAACTGGCAGACATGCGTACCCCAGGATTGCGCACCAATCGCTGGAATGCCGCTGGGCGTGACCTGGATCTTCATGAAGTTGAGTCTATCGCGGGAGCAAGAGAGTCGAGGCGGCCGGGATTCGCCGAACCCGCTAAAGGCACGGCCGAGACCGGCGAGCAACAGTTCGGGCACGGGAGTATTGTGCAGTCGCCGGGCTTCGCTCGCCGGCGAGAGCGAGGAAACATGCCGCGCTACATGGTCGAGCGTTCGTTCCCTGATGGTCTGAACATCCCGCTGACCGAGGCCGGAGCCCAGACGTGCCTCGGAGTCGTAGGCCGAAACGCCGAACTGGGCGTAACGTGGGTGCACTCGTACGTGAGCGAGGACAAGCGAAAGACGTTCTGCGTCTACGACGCACCGAGTCCCGAGGCGATTCGCAAGGCCGCCGAGCGCAGTGAACTCCCGGTCGAGAAGATCACCAAGGTCGCCGTACTCGACCCGTACTTCTATCGGTAGCTGACACAAGCGACGTCGACGATCATGTCGGGGCACGCCTCCGTCCCCGCTACCCGCCGTCCCTCTGCTCCGCAAGCCCGGACTGTTCGGCTGGCCGCTCTCCCAGATCAGGACGCGCTGCGCGGCTGCAGCGCGCTTTGGCCGGGCATTGCAAAGCCGGCGGACGGTGTAAGACTCGACCCGTGATCGACCTTCTTCGATTCGTTTCCGGACTGACCGCGGATCTCTGGCACGAAAACCCAAGTCTTTTCAAAGAGACGCAGTCCCCGGTCGCATCCGCTCAAGAGCCTCGAGAGCAGTCAGACCGCGAGATAGCGGTGGATCGCCGGGTCGTTGCCGGCAAGCTCCGCGCGCGATGCCGCGTGGACCAGGCGCCCTCGCTCCATCACCAGGGCGCGATCGGCCACGGCGCGGGCGAACATGAGGTTCTGGTCCGCGAGCAGCACCGTCACGCCCTCGCCGCGGATCTGCGCCAGCGCGCCCGCCAGGATGCGGACGATCTGCGGGCCCAGCCCCTCGGACGGCTCGTCGAGCAGCAGCAGCGCGGGATCGGTGGTCAACGCGCGCGCGATGGCCAGCATCTTCTGCTCGCCGCCGGAGAGGTGGCGCCCCTTGCGGTCCCAGAGCTTCGCCAGCGGCGGAAACACGGACTCGATGCGCGCCCGCGTCCAGCGCGACTTCACCCGCCGCAGCGCCAGCTCGGCCACGCGCAGGTTCTCGGCCGCGGTCAGGTCCGCGAAGATGCGCCGGTCGTCGGGGACGTAGCTCGCGCCCAACTCGGCGATGCGCTCGGGCGGCTCGCTCGCGATGGATTTCTCCGCCAGGAAGATGGCGCTCCCGCGCCAGGGCGTGTTCAGCCCCGCCACGTTGCGGAGCGTCGTCGTCTTCCCCATGCCATTGCGGCCGAGCAGCGCCACGATCTCGCCTCGGGCGACCGTGAAGCTCACGCCGTGCAGGACGTGGGCGAGGCCGTAGCCCGCGTCGAGGCGCTCGACCCGGAGCAGGGGAGCGCCGGCCCCGGTCCCCTCGCGGGCCGGCAGAGGGTCGACGCTGGCGTCGCCCAGGTAGATCTCCCGCACGCGCGGATCCTCGCGAATCCGCTGCGGCACGCCGTCGGCGATCGCCTTGCCCTGGTGCAGGACGACGATCCGGTCAGCTAGCCCGAACACCACTTCCATGTCGTGCTCGACGAGCAGGATGGTGAGTGACCTCCGGGCCGCGAGAGCGCGGACCTGTGTGAGAATGCGATCGCGCTCGCCGGCGCCCATCCCGGCCGTGGGCTCGTCGAGCAGGAGCAGGCGCGGCTCGCAGGCTAACGCCAGCGCGATCTCCAGCAGGCGGCGGTCGCCGTGCGAGAGCACCGCGGCGTCCTCGGCCGCGCGGCCGGCCAGCCCGACGGCCTCGAGCAGGCGCCGCACCTCCGCATGGATGCCCTCCGCCGCTTCCAGCCTGCGCCAGGGCTTCAGCGACTGTCCGGCTCGAGCGAGCACCGGCACCGCCACGTTCTGCTCGACGGTCAGGCGCGGGAACACGTTGGTGACCTGGAAGGTGCGCGCGATCCCGGCTCGGACGCGGGCGCTGGCCGGAAGGCGCGTGACGTCCGCGCCCGCGAAGAGGATGCGGCCGCGATCCGGCAGCAGCTTGCCGGCGAGCAGATTGATGAAGGTGGTCTTGCCGGCGCCGTTGGGTCCGATCACGCCGGTGATGCCGCCCTCCGCCAGTGACAGATCGACGCCCGCGACTGCGGTGAAGTCGTCGAACGACTTCGCCAATCCGCTGACTTCGAGCAGCGCGGTCATCCCCGACGCCTGCGCGCGAGCAGCTCGCCGGCGGCGCCCAGAAGGCCGCCGCGAAACGCGAGCACCGTGCCGAGCAGCACCAGCCCGAAGACCAGGAGCCAGTACTCGGTGAATCGGACGATGATCTCCTTGAGGCCGAGGTACACCACCGCGCCGACGATGGGGCCGAGGAAGGAGAGCGGCCCGCCGATCAAGGTCGCCATCACCGGCTCGGCAGACTTGGTCCAGTGGGCGGTGGAGGGCGACACCGTCTGCTCGAGAGGCGCGAGGAGCGCGCCCGAGAGCCCCGCGAAGAGCCCGGCCGTCACGAACGCGATGTAGATGGTGCGCCGCACCGGAATGCCGCTGGACTCCGCGCGCTCGGCGTTCTCGCGGATGGCCCGCAGGGACAGGCCGAGCGGAGAGGCGGACAGCCGGTGCAGCACCGCCATCGACAGCAGCACCAGGACGGCGGCGAAGAGGTAGTAAGGCACCGGCGCATCGAGCCTCACGTCGAGGGGGCCGGGCAGCCCGATGCGCCCGCGGGGGATGCCGATCAGGCCGTCGTCGCCGCCGGTCACGGACGTCCACTTCCACACCACCGCGTAGACCAGCATGCCGAAGGCGAGCGTCAGCATGGAGAAGTAGATGCGCGTGTTCCGGACGCAGAACGCGCCCAGCACCGCAGCCAGGACGGCGGCCGCGATTGCGCCGAGCAGGATCGACCACAAGAGCGGCACTCCGGCCCGCAAGAGCAGCGCCGCGGTGTACGCCCCGCCCGCGTAGAACGCGCCCTGGCCGAACGAGAGCAGGCCGGTCATGCCGAAGAGCAGGTTGAAGGAGAGCGCGAGCAGAGCGAGCAGCAGCATGTTCAGCACGAGGTAGCGCAGGAAGGGTCCCGCGACCGCAGGCAGGAGCAGCACCAGCGCGGCGAGGAGGACGTAGGCGGCGAGACGCGCGCGCATTCAGGCCTCCCGGACACCGAAGAGCCCCCAGGGACGAACGATGAGAACCGCGGCCATCGCCATGTACGCCAGCGCCAGCTCGAACACTGGCATGAAGAGCAGACCGTAGGCGTGAAGGAGGCCGATCAGCACCGCCCCGAGAAACGCTCCGCGCAAGGACCCGAGGCCGCCCAGCACCACCACCACAAAGGCCTCGATGATGATGAACTCGCCCATGCCCGGCGAGATGGCGCGCACCGGCATCGAGAGCGCGCCGCCCAGCCCCGCGAGCCAGGCGCCAAGGACAAAGACGCCGGTGAACAGTCGAGAGGAGCGGACGCCCAGCGCACGCGCCATCTCGCGGTCGGCGGCGGTCGCGCGGACGATCAGGCCGAAACTGGTCTTCTCCAGCAGGAACCACAGCCCGAGCCCGACCAGGCCGCCCACCGCGAGGATGAAGAGGTGGTAGGTGGGCAGGATCGAGCGCCCGATCCGCACCGCCCCGGAGAGCGCCGCGGGCGTGGGAGGCGACTGGTACACCGGGCCGAAGGCGAGCTTCACCGCGTCGTCGAGAATCAGCACGAAGGCGAAGGTGAGCAGGAGCTGGAAAGCCTCCGGCGCGGAGTACACCCGGCGCAGGAAGCCGAATTCCAGGACCCAGCCCGCCGCAGCCACCAGCAGCGGCCCGACGACGAGCGCGACCCAGAAGCTGCCGCTGATCCGGAAGGCGACCCAGGCGAAGTAGGCGCCCAGCATGTACAAGCTGCCGTGCGCGAAGTTGAGCACCCGCATCACGCCGAAGATCAGCGAGAGGCCCGCCGCGACGAGCCACAAGTACATGGCTTCGCTCAGGCCGACCAGCCCCTGGAAGAGCATATGGAATTCATCTCACAATCTGGACTCGCGAGTGTTCGCGCTCAGGCGTAGCCGCTGAGCGGCCTGCGGCCGCCGCGGCTAGCCCTCGACCGGCGCGAACGGCGGCTTGCGGTAGTACTCGTCGGTGGGGAACACCTTGAGGTTCGCCAGCGTGGGCATCGGGAATTTCGGGTCGTGCTTGATCTGACCCCAGGGCACTGCGTACACGGCCTGGTGGTCCTCCTTGCGGATGACGCACTTGCCGGCGGGGCGATCCAGCTCGAGGCCTTCGAGCGCCGCGATCACCTGCTCGGTCTCGATCGAGCGCGCCTTCTCCACCGCTTTCTTCAGAGCGAACAGCGCAGTGTACGCGGTCTCCGAGGGGTAGCTCGGATACGTGTTCCAGCGCTTCTTGAACGCGTCGTTGAAGCGCTTGTTCTCCGGCGAATCCGGATAGCCGAAGTAGTAGCGGCCCGAGGCCCACACGCCGTCGGGATAGTCGGCGCCGAGCCCCTGGAGCACGTCCATGGCCGAGCCCATCCCAATCATGAACGCCTTGGTCTGTCGACGGTACCGAACTTGGCGAAGCTCTCGCCCACGAACTCGACGTCCGGCTTGAAGCGCTTCAGGTACGCTCGGAACATCTTCCAGGAGGTGTGCCCGTACTCGTAGTCGGGCGAGATGGTGGCCCAGCGCTTTACAGGAAGATCCTTCGCGACCAGCGCGGAGGCGATCCCGTCCTGGTAGACGGGGACGCAGACGCGGAAGCACTGGCGCACGTGCCGCTTGAACACCAGGTCCTCGTTGAACTTCTCGGTCGCACCATGGGTGACTATCAGCACGCGGTTCAGCGATGGCATGATCTCCCCCACCGCGAGCGCGACGGCGCTGGAGTCGATCCCGATCAGGAAATCGGCGCCCCAGTCCTCGACGAAGTAGCGCGCGTTCTTCACGCCCACGTCGACCTTCAGCTCCTCGTCGCGGAAGTTCAGCTCGATGGGGCTGCCGCCGATTCCGCCCTGGGCGTTGATCTCGTCCATCGCCAGGGCGGCGCCCTTGCGCATGAACTCTCCGTATCCTCCGAGCGGGCCGGAGAGGATCGACTGGCAGCCGATCTTGATCGGTTTCTTGAGCTTCAGATCCAGGGCCGCGGCAGCGACCGCCCGGGGCAACCCGAGGCCGGCGACGGCGAGGGCGCTGGTTTGGAGGAAACGGCGGCGTGTAGTTCCGCGTCGAGGTGCCATGGGGAGACCTCCGACAGCGAGTGGGACCGGGATGATTGGTTCAGCGAAGGCGGAAAGTCAAAGCGGGTGCGCAGCCCTCGGCGGCGGGCGCCTTCGCCATCCGTTTCGCGACGCGGGCGATGCGCCGTTCCAGCACCGGCGGGCCGATCACCCGGGCATCGGGGCGGACGAAGGGCGCCCAGCGCGGCGCCAGGCGCAACGTGAAGCTGCTTTGCCGCTGCCGAGAAGCTGCCGGCCTCGACGACGCGAACGTACGTCGTCATCTTCTCCAGGACATCCATCCTCGACCACCCGATTCGTAACTTGAGCGCAATAGTTTCCTACGTCCGGCGCTGCTACCGCAACCGGGCGCGCCGGCGCATATTGCCGCCTCGCGAGGTCGAGAAGGATCCTCGGAAGAAAGGGAAGGCATGGCAAAGGCATTCGAAGGCAAGGTTGTTCTCGTGACGGGCGCCAACTCGGGAATCGGCGAGGCGATCGCAGTGGCGTTCCAGGAGGCGGGTGCGACCGTCTTCGGGATCGCGCGGCGGCAGGAGGCGCTCGATGAAGCGCGTGTTCGACATCCCGACATTCGTTGGCTCCGCGCCGACGTCGCCAATTCGAAGGACGTCAGCGCGGCTGTCGCGAGCGCGGTGAGCGAGGCCGGCAGGCTTGACGTGGTCGTCAACAACGCCGGCGTCTTTCGCTTTGCGCCACTCGACCAGTCGACCGAAGAGCTCGTCCGTCGTCAGTTCGAGGCCAACGTGTATGGCACGACATTCGTCGCGCAGGCGGCGCTGCCAGCGCTGCGCGCGAGCCGCGGAACCATCGTGAACATCAGCAGCGCCGCCGGGCACAAGCCCGTTCCGGGCGGCGCGCACTACGCCGCGACCAAGGCGGCCGTGGAGTCGCTGACGCGCTCGTGGGCCCTCGAGTTGGCGCCGCACGGCATCCGGGTCAACGCGGTCGCGCCGGGACCCGTCGACACGCCCGGCTTCGACAAGTCAGGCATCCCGCCTGCGGCGCTGCCTACCGTCAAGGAAGCCTTCGTCAAGCAAGTGCCGCTCGGGCGCATGGGGAGCAGCGAGGAGGTCGCGCGCTGGGTGGTGGCCATCGCCGACCCGAGCACGACCTGGTTGACCGGTCAAATCCTGTCGATCGATGGTGGAATGAGCCTGACCTGAGCGGTTCAGAGGAGCAGAACAATGGCTGCTTTCGACACGTACAAGGACCTGTTTCCGCACGCCCGACTCACACGCTCGGAGGACGGCGTGCTCGAGGTCGTTCTCCACACGAACGGCGCCACGCTGGTCTTCAACGGCTACACGCACGAAGAGTTCGTCGAACTGTTCCACCAGATCGGCCAGGATGCGCGCAATCGAGTGGTCATCCTGACGGGAGCGGGCGAGGCTTTCATCGATCGCATCGATCCCGAGGGCTTCGACTTCTTCTCGCCGCGTGGTTACGACAAGATCTATCGCGAGGGCAAAAAGGTCCTTGCAAATCTGCTCGATATTCCCGTGCCGGTGATCGCCGCGCTGAACGGACCGACGACGGTCCACTCCGAGTATGTGCTTCTTGCCGATATCGTCATTGCGACGCCGGACACGGTCTTCCAGGACAAGCCGCACTTCGCCTTCGGGATCGTACCGGGCGACGGCATTCATTCGCTCTGGCCGGAAGTCATCGGCTCGATCCGCGGCCGCACCTTCGTGCTCACTCAGCAGATCCTCGGTGCCGAGGAGGCGAAAACGCTGGGCGTCATCAGCGAGATCGTCCCGCGTGACCACCTCCTCGATCGGGCGCGCGAGATCGCCGGACGCATCGCCAGGCTTCCGCCGCTCACCGCCAGCTATACGCGCGTGGCCTTGACACAGAAGCTCCGCCGGGTCGTCGACGAGAGCGTCGGCTATGGCCTGGCGCTGGAAGGAATCTCTGCTGCTGACGTCGCGCGCTCGAGGAAGTAGTCTAAACAAGTCATATGGCTTCGTTCCGTGGCTGCTGATCCAGATGCCTTCCAGCAACTCAGCGACGCCGAACTGGCGACGTTGGGGCAGCTCGGCGTTCGGCGAGCGGTCGCGGCCGGTGAGTACCTCTACCGGGAGAGCGACCCCGGCTACGATTTCTACGTCGTCCTTTCCGGCGCCGTCGAGATCGTCGTCAACTCCGAGGGTAAGGAGCGGGTCATCGCCCGCCACGGAGCCGGCCGGTTCCTTGGCGAGCTGAATCTCCTGACCGGCCAACGCGTGTTCGTTTCGGCCCGGGTTGCCGAAGCCGGCGAAGTCATCGCCCCGCTCAGGGTGATCCCGCCGGTAACGGCCGTTTCGAGCCCATCCGGCATCGCGCCCTCGCAGCCGGCGGCTATGCCGCCGCCTGTGCCGGAGCCCGCGTCCGCCATACCGCCCGTGCCCGAGCCCGCGTCAACGGTACCGCCGCCCGTGCCGGAGCCCGCATCAACGGTGCCCCCCGTGCCGGAGCCCGCGTCAACGGTGCCGCCGCCCGATCCGGATCCGGCATCTGCGCCGGTCCCGCATCGACCGGGCCGGCGTCCGGCAGCGTGCTTCCGGTGCCTTGGTTGACGGAACTGCACCGCGCGGACCACAGTCCCATCGTAATTGCGGCCACCACGAAGCGTACGCTTCCTCTCATCGAAGCTCGGAAGCGACGCGCAGTACCACCCCCCGCGCCTTAGCAGTCCCCACGAAGATGTTGCTCGTAGACGGCCGCATGGTTCGGGCGTGCGCCTGCCTGCACGCCGGATTCACGCGGGGCGCGAATCTCCGAGCGCAGCTGCCCCACCGCCATCTGCTTCAGGGTCGCAATCTGGACCACGATGCTCTCAGCCATCTGGCGTGCGTCGGCGAGTCCGACATGGCGCCAGGTGTGTCCAGCGTCGTCCGAGCGGTAGACGCCCTTGCCGTAGGTGACGTTACCGCGGATGCAGGCCTCGCCGGTGCCGACGTAGATGACGTTGGGGTCCGACTCCGTGACGGCAATCGCGCCGATGGAGAGGTTGTCCTCCGCGTCGAAGAGGGGCGTCCAGGTCTGGCCGGCGTCGTCGCTGCGGAAGACCCCACCTGCCACCGCTCCGAAGTAAAACGTGAGCGGCTGCCCGCGCACGCCGCTGACCGCGAGCGCGCGCCCGCCGCGAAACGGCCCAATCGGGCGCTAGCGCATCCCGCCGAAGAGGGCCTCGGGGACCTGCGCGAAAGCGCCTAGAGCGAACAGCAGAGAAGCGAGGACGGCCGCAACAGCGTTCTTGCGCATAAAGGCTCCGCGGAGCGCCGGAGTGTGGCGCAGTCCGCGGTCCGGAGTCCAGCAGGGACGCCCGTTCTCTTGGACAAGCCCGCGATCTGGGAATGGCGGGCGCAATTCCCGCCGAAGAGGCCTCGGGGACCTTGTCCGAATCGATCACCCACTCGTACATCTGCCGGATCCAGGTCGTCTCCACCACAAGAGGATCGGCCTTCAGTTCCGCGATCTCTCCGGCCCACGCGTGCCCGGCGCGTGGATCCCCAGCGCAACTCATTGATTTTCGGTATGTGAGTAAGACGGCGCGCGTCGCCATAGATAGAATGTACGAGCTATTTCGTCTCGGGAGTTCCTCATGAGGAAGCTCCGGAATGGCTTCACTCTGATCGAGCTGATGATCGCCGTGGCGATCATCGGCATCCTTGCGGCGGTCGCGATCCCGAATTTCATGAAGTTCCAGGCGCGATCGAAACAGAGCGAGGCGAAAACGAACCTGAAGGCGCTCTTTACGGCCGAGAAGGCGTTCAAACTAGAAAAGGACAGGTACTCCTCGCTGGTCGGCGAGATCGGATTCTCGCCGGAGCGCAATAACCGGTACGCGTACTACCTGGCATCGGGCGGTACGCTCGACGACCGCTCTGGTCCGACGGCCCCAACGGGGACTGGCGCCAACGGAATATCCGTTGACACGTTCACGTACGCCGACGCGGAGGCGGACCCCGCGACTTGGCCGACCGGCTGCGGCCAAACCCCAGTGGTGGTCGATGCCCCGACGCCCTCGTTCATCGGAGGCGCGGCAGGCGACATCGACGCCGACGACACGATCGATCACTGGACGATCTCCGATCAGTCGCGCACGCTGACCGGCAGCGGCGGTGGCGGCGGTGGCCATGGCCATGGCCATGGGCACGGTGGACCGCCTGCCAACAGCGGCGGCGTCCCCTGCTCGGCGGACCAAGACAACCCGTCGGGTGAGCCGGCGAACGATACGAACGACGTCGAGCTCTAGAATTCTTCCTGAGCCTGCGGTTCGGCTTTGAGCCCTGAATGAAGGCTCGGCCATCGTCAGCGATAACCGTCGACGTTGAACTCGATGAGATACTCAACACCGACGGCC